>JBEIQK010000004.1:0-32620 GCA_040376505.1 Alphaproteobacteria bacterium
GACCCGGTGCCGGGCGCCACGCTGACCCTCTCCCTCGAAGGCGAGGGTCGCGCGGTGTTCTCGGTCAGCCTGGGGTCGGTGAGCGGGGATCAGTGGTCCGTCCCGGCCGATGTGGCGGTCTTTCTCGATGAGAGCGCGCAGATCGAGGCCGTGGTCTCGGCCCCGGGCTGCCAGGATGAGTCGGCGAGCCTGACCGTGACGGTGGGCTACCCGCTCGCCCGGCGGGTGGTGGTGCTGAGCAACCCGGCCGTGGAGGGCTCCCAAGCGGTGGCCGAGGCCTACGCGAGCGCCCGGGGACTCGGCGAAGATCAGCGCTGCACCGTGGTCTCCAGCGATGCCACCACCATCAGCGCCGCAGAGGCCCAGGCCTTGCTCGCCGATGTGCAGGCCTGCATCGACGCCGCCGGCCCCCAGGTGACCTACCTCGTGCCCGTCTATGGCGTGCCCTACAAGGTGAGCGGACAGATCCTCGACTTCGCCCTCGAGCTGCCGACCGTCACCAGCCTCGACGCCCTGCTCTTCTTCGGCGAGCGGGCCGCCGGCTTCACCGAGGCCCGCTACAACCCGGCCTACCAGGAGGGCGACAGCATGGCCGGGATCTACGATCCCTTCGTGCCGATCGGCGAATTGCGCGACCGGGGCTTGGAGGTCTACCTGGTCAGTCGCATCGACGGGTCCAGCGCCGAAGAGGCGCTCGCCCTGATCGATCGCACGCTCGACGCCGAGGCCCTGCGCGATGGGGGCGGCCTGGGTGGGATCGTCTATGTAGACGGCAACCGCGGCGACACACCGCCCACGACCGATGAATTCGGCAGCTATGAGAGCGGCGAGTGGAACATGTGGGGGACCCGCGCGATCTTCGAGGCCCTGGGCACCTTCCCGGTGGTATGGGACGGTCACAGCGAGGAATTCGGCACGGCGCCCGCCCCCACGGACTGTCCAGACGCCCTGTACTATGCTGGCTGGTACAGCTACTACAATTACAACGACTGTTTTACCTGGGCGACCGGCGCCATCGGCGGGCACCTCGACTCCTGCTCGGCCTGCGACCTGCGGGCGCCGGGCACCTGGTCAGGCAGCGCCTTGCAAGACGGCATCACGGCCACCTTCGGCGCGGTCAACGAGCCCTATGTGGCCGGGATGCCGGAGTACGACCAGCTCTTTTTGTACCTCACCCAGGGCGCCACCTATGGCGAGGCGGCCTACGAGAGCACCGTGGTGGGCGCCTGGATGATGGTCTTCGTCGGAGATCCGCTCTACAGGCCCTTCGCCGAGGCCGGGCCCTGATCGCGGCGTGGCGCTGCGCTGGGCCAAAGGGGCTCGCAGGTGAGGTGCAGCTTCTGCTCGGCGTAGACGATGGCGCCGACGGACTGGTGGTTGCCAGGGTACTCGGTGCGCAGGGTGCGGCAGAGCTCCATCGCCTCGGCCTTGTTGCCGAGATCGACGTGCAGGGTGAGCTCGGCGATGATCAGCTCTGGCCGGTGATCCTGCTGCTCCCACTGGGGCAGGTCCAGCATCCACAGGGCCTCGGCGGGGTTGCCCTGCAGGCGGCGGGCCTCGCTGATTTGAACGGCAAACTGCCAGCTTGAGATGCGCTGACGGCGATGCTCCTCGATGGCCTGCTCGGCGGCTTGGGGGTCGCCCTGACGGATCGCCAGCTCGGAGGCGGCGATGGGGCCGCGCACGGCCGAGCCGCCCACCCGCTCGGAGGTCCACAGGTAGTAGGCAGCCTCGTCGAGGTCGCCGAGCTCAAGGTAGGCCTGGGCCAGCACCGCGTAGACCACCGGTGAGCGGGGGCGCAGGGCCATCGCCCGCTCGGCGAGATCGATGGCGCCCCATGAATCGCCGCCGAGCCGCAGGTCTTCGGAGGCGCCGAGCAGGCTCACGACCTCTTCGCCCTCGTCTTGGATGACCCACAGGCGATCGAGGCGCAGGGCGGCCGCCTCTTCGTACTGGCCGATCGCCCGCAGGGTGTCGGCGTGGGCGCCGAGCCCCTCGCGCTCGTAGTAGTCCGAGCCCCAGGACAGCCCGAACTCGTTGACCGCCTCGCTGAACCAGCCCATGCGCGCCCGCAGCACGGCGAGCATCGAGCGCGACTCGAGATCATCGGGGTTCTTGGCGAGGGCCTCGTTGAGCGGCTTCATCGCCATGTACCAGCGGCGGGCGTCGATCGCCTTGGCGGCCAGCGGCGCCCGGGGGTCCTGGGTGGAGGGGTGGCGGCGGGCCTTTCCCATCTTGCTGCCCTTGCCCTTCTTTCCGGCTTTGCCGGCCTTCACACCCTTGCCGCTCTTGGAGAACTTGCTGCCCTTGCCGCCCTTGCCTGCTTTCCCCGCCTTGCCGCCTTTGCTGCCCTTCGTGGCCTCGGCGCTGCCTGTCGGGGCGCCATCGTCGGCGGCCTGGGTTAAGGTCGGGGCTCCCAACCAGGCCGCCAACAGCAAGACGCCGCAGAGGCGCGTTGCGAGGAGACTCAGCCCACCGCCCTTCGTCGCTCCTGGAGCCGGAATCGCTTTTGGAAGAAGGGGGGGTGTGGTCATGGGGTCTCCTTTGGCGGGCCGGACTATCGGAGCGTCGATCCCGTGGCAATTCGCAGCCTCCTGCTCCTCTCCCTGCTCACCGCCTGCAGTGGGGACAGCGCCCCTGGGCCCAAGAAGAAAAAGAAGAAGGGTGCGGAGGTCACCACGCCCTCGGTGATCCTGCTGACGCTCGACACCACGCGGGCCGATCGCCTGGGCTCCTATGGCTACAAGGGTGGCCACACGCCCAATCTCGACGCGCTGGCCCAGCGTGGCGTGCGCGTTGAGCGCACCTACTCGTCGGTCCCGCTGACGACGCCGGCGCACTCGACGATGTTCACGGGGCTGTACCCCACCCGCCACGGCGTTCACAACAACGGCGACGCCATCCTGCCCGACGCGGCGGTCACCCTGGCCGAGGTGCTGAAGGAGAAGGGCTACGGCACGGCGGCCAGCGTCTCGGCCTTCGTCACCACCCGGATGTGGAACCTCGATCAGGGCTTTGACGATTACTTCGACACGGTCGAGAAGAACCCGAGCTCGCGTTGGGCCCAGGAGCGGCCGGCCAACGAGGTGGTCGACGACGCCATCACCTGGCTCGACAAGAAAGAGCCGGGGCCCTTTCTGCTGTGGCTGCACTTCTACGATCCGCACGAGCCCTACCGCCCCCCAGAGCCCTGGGCGACGAAGCTGCAGGGCCGCCCCTATGACGGCGAGATCGCCTTCATGGACGAGCAGATCGGCCGCCTGATGGATCGCGTCAAGGCGATGAACCAGCCGGTGGGCTGGATCTCGGTGGCCGATCACGGCGAGGCCCGCGAAAACGAGCATGGCGAGACCACCCACGGCATGTTCCTCTTCGATCCGACCCAGCGGATCCCCTTCATCGTCACGCCGCCCGAGCCGCTGGCGGCCCCGGTGGTGGTGAGCGACCTCACCGTGGGCAACGTCGACGTGATGCCCACAGCACTCGGCATGTTGGGGATCTCCACCCCCGAAGGCCTCGATGGCGTCGATCTCTCGCCCTACATCAAGGGCGGAACGGTGACGCGCGAGGGCGTCTACATGGAGTCCTACGTCAACTCCACGCGCTTTGGCTTTCACCCCGAGCTGGCCCTGGCCCATGGCCCGCTCAAGCTGATGAAGACCCCCAACCCGCGCCTCTTTGACGTGGTGGCCGACCCGGGCGAGACCACCAACCTCTACGCCTCCCGCAAGGCCGACGCCGACCGCCTCGCCGCCTCCTTCGACGAGATCGCCGCGCGGGGGCCGGTGCTCTCCCAGGCCGCCGACCTCGCGCCCGAGGTGATCCAGCAGCTCGAGGCCCTCGGCTATGTGGGCGCCGGCGCCACCAGCTTGAAGGGCCTCGACAGCAAGATCGATGGCAAGGACCAGATCGACATGATCCGTCGCCTGGAGGGCGTGCGGGTCAAGGCCAACAACCCGGCCACCCTGGCCGAGGCCGAGCAGATCTACCGCGACATCCTGCGGGAGCTGCCCGACCTGGGCGAAGCGCGCATGGGCCTCGCCCGCCTGCTGCAGCGCAACGGACGGGCCGAGGAGGCCGAGGGCGTGCTGCGCGAGGCGCTCAAGCTGGAGCCCTCCTCGACGGTGCTGCACCTCAACCTCGCCTCCTGTCTGATGCAGCTCCAGCGCTATGAAGAGGCGATGGCCGAGTTCAACGCGATCCTGGCCCTGGTGCCCACCGATCCCCAGGGGCGCCAGGGCGTGGTGATGGCGCTCACCCGCCTGAACCGCAACCAGGAGGGCCTCGACAAGGCCCTGGAATGGCTCAAGGAGTCGCCCGGCGAGGCCTCGCTTCAGGGCCAGGCGGGGCTGCTGATGACCCGGCTCAACCGCGAGAGCGAGGCCGAGCCCTACCTGCTTGGCAGCCTCAGCGACAAGGTGCCCCGGCCCATCGTTCACGAGCTGCTGGCCCGCTACGCCACCCAGCGCGGCGACGCCAAGGGCATGGTCACCCATCTGCAGGCCGAGCTGGAGATCCTGCCCTCGAACTACCGGGCCCGGCGCGCGCTGGCGACCTGGTACATGCAGAACAAGCAGTGGGACGACGCCGCCGCCGAGCTGCAGATGCTCGTGGAGCTGCGGACCCAGGACCACGCCGCGCGGGTGAGTTGGGCCCAGGCCCTCTTCAACGCCGCCGCCTATGAGGAGGCCCAGAAGGTGTTGACCCCGGCGATCGAGGCGGCGCCCAACAACCCGGAGGGCCTGCTGCTGCAGGCGAACCTGCTGGCCAAGCAAGGCAAGCGCGAGGAGGGCGCGGTGCTGGCCAAGAAGGCCCAGGAGCTCAAGTCCAAGCAGAAGGGCGAGCCCGTGAACCTCGACAGCACCGATGATCTCGAAGCCCCGGTGCTGCTGGCCCCGCCTGCGACGCCTGCGACGCCCGCGACGCCCTAGGCGGCGGGCCGCTCCCCCCCGCGACGGTTGAGGCCGACGCGGGGGAGCCGCGCTCCCTCAGTACACCACAGCCGCGCCCTGCCAGAGCCGGGTGTAGTAGTAGTAATTGCCGCCGTAGTAGTAGGGGTACTGGTAGTAGCCGCCGCCCCAGTACACGGTGCCCCCCGACTCGTAGGCCAGGAAGGCCGGCTGCCAGTCGCCATAGTAGTCGTAGTAGATGGCGCCGTAGGAGCCGTAGTAGTTGGGCTGGTAGCCAAAACCCCAGGTCCAGTCGGTCGGGCCCCCGCCAAAGCAGTCCGCGCCGTCGTAGCTGGAGGAGGCGTCGTAGACGAAGTCGACGTCAAAGGCCCAGTCACAGCCCGGGCAGGGCGTGCGCTCGGTGCCGTAGTTGTCCCAGTACAGGTCGCAGTCAAGGTCGCTGGGGTTGGGGGAGAAGCCGTACATGAACTGGGCGAGGCCGACGTAGGTGAGGTCGGCATCCGCGTCGGCATCGGTGTCTGCGTCGGTGTCGGCATCGCTGTCGGCGTCGGCATCGCTGTCGGCATCACTGTCGGCGTCGGCATCGCTGTCGGCGTCGCTGTCGGAGTCCGCATCGCTGTCGGCGTCGGCGTCACTCTCGCCGCCGTTGCCCGCGTCGGAGCCCTCGGAGCCGAACGCGTCGTCGTCGATGCCGCCGGTGTCGGGGTAGTAGTACTTGGTGCCGCAGCCAGAGAGCAGCAGCGCGGCCGCGAAGGACAGCAGGGCGGGGGAAGAGGGGGACAAGACAGCTCCAGGACGGGCGCGAAGGGGCCCGTTGGCTACAGCCTGCCACCGCTGCGGCCTGTCGGCAAGCGCTGGGCGCGGAAGCCCAAACGAAACCCGGGCCGATGGCGAGTGCCACCGGCCCGGGTTGAAGGGCACAACGTCTTATTCGACGTAGGCGCCGCCCGACCACTGACGGGTGTAGTAGTAGTAGGTGCCGCCGTAGTAGTAGGGGTACTGGTAGTAGCCGCCGCCCCACTGCACGTAGGAGCCGTCGAAGTAGCCCAGCCAGGCCGGGCTCCACTCGCCGTAGTAGTTGTAGTACATGGCGCCGTAGCTGCCGTAGTACTCGGGGTAGTAGCCCAGCTCCCAGGTCCAGTCGGTATCGCCACCGCCGAAGCAGTCGGCGCCGTCGTAGGAGGAGCCGGCGTCGTACATGAAGTCGACGGCGAAGGCCCACTCGCAGCCGTCACAGAGGTCGACCGGGGTGCCGCTGTTGGCCCAGTACAGGTCACAGCCGAGGGAGCCGTCGGTGGAGAAGCCGTACATGAAGTTGGCCACACCCTCGTAGGAGGTGTAGTCGGCGTCAGCGTCGGCGTCGCTGTCGGCGTCGGCGTCGCTGTCGGCGTCGGCGTCGCTGTCGGCGTCGGCGTCGCTGTCGGCGTCGCTGTCGGCATCGGCGTCGGACTCAGAGACGACGCCCGAGTCGTCGCCGGTCTTGTCCACGCAGGCGACCGAGAAGAGAGAGAGCGCGAGGATGCTGCTCTGCCAGGTACGAAGTGCCATGTTGTCGCTCCTCCATTGGGGGTCTCACCCCAAGGCAAGTGTGCATGAGGTGTTGGGCTCATGTCTGCCGCGGCTACTATTCCACGGCCCTCAACGCATCGACAAGCAGAACCGGCCGTTGACAAAAAAAATTCGGGCCTGCCGGAAACCGGGCCGGCCTTCGTGCGAGGATGAGGGTCGTCTCAGGGGTCGGCGGGACGCATGAGAGATTCCGGAGTGGTGCGCCTTTCCAGCGTGCGGCGTTGACCCGTGGCCGGCTCCGCCGGTCGGCGCTACCCAAGGGGCGAATCCGGAGAGCCCCGCCATGCGCCTGATCGCCCTGTTGGGCCTGCTTCCCCTCGCCCACGCCACCTTTCCGATGGCCGCCTGGCCGGAGTGTGGCACCCCCGATCGCCCCGACCTCTGCCCGGCCGACCTCAGCGAGGACTGGGCCCTGCTCGGCCATGTGCCCGCCGCCTGGCAGGCCACGGTGCGCCCTGACGAGCTGGCGATCGGCTCGGGGATCGGCGCCGATCTTGCCTGGCGCACCACGCCGGGCCGCACCGACGTCACGCTGGCGGTGCTGGACTCAGGCATCCTGTGGGATGAAGAGCGGCTGGTTCACAAGATCCGCCTCAACGCCGCCGAGCTGCCGCTGCCGCAGGACGCCGCCGGCGCCGAGGCGGCCGACTACGACGCCAACGGCGACGGCGTGCTCAACATCGACGACTACGCCGCCGATCCGCGCCTCGACCCCACCCTGGGCGTCGACGCCGCCGATGCCCTCCTCGACCCCTCCGACCTCATCGCCGCCTTCTCGGATGGCAGCGACGCCGATGGCAACGGCTACATCGACGACATCGCCGGTTGGGACTTCTTCTGGAACGACAACGACCCCTACGACGACACCCGCTACGACCACGGCACCTACGAGGCCAACGAGGCGGCGGCCGGCGGCGATGACGAGTGGGGCGGCATCGGGCCCTGCCCCAACTGCATGGTGCTGCCGGTGCGCGTGGGCGACTCCTTCGTCGCCGATGGCGCCAGCTTCGGCGTGGCGGTGCTCTACGCCGTTGACGCGGGCGCCGACGTGATCCAGGAGGCGCTGGGCACGGTCTCGGCCCCCAGCCTCGCCGCCGACGCGATCTCCTACGCCTGGGACCAGGGCGTGCTCGTGGTGGCCAGCGCCGCCGACGAGACGGCCTACCACCCGAACGCGCCGGGCTCGGGCGAGCGCACCCTGTACGTGCACGCCATCACCACCGACGAGGACGACCCCACCGAGTCGAGCAGCTTCCTGGCCTACAGCAACTGCACCAACCACGGCGTGCGCCTCGACCTCTCGGCGCCCTCGGGGGGCTGCTCGTCGGGGGCCACGGCGATCACCTCGGGCGTGGCGGGGCTGGCGATCTCGGCCGCCCGAGACGTCGGCCTCACCCTCTCCGCCGCCGAGCTCTTCCAGCTCCTCACCACCACCGCCGTCGACATCGACGTGCCGGAGTCCCAGGAGCCGGGCAGCCTCTTCTACCCCTCCAAACCGGGCTGGGATCGCTACTTTGGCTACGGCCGTCTGCAGGCCAACGCCGTCGTCCTGGCGGTGCGGGCCGGCGAGATCCCGCCCACCGCCGAGATCAGCAGCCCAGCCTGGTATGGCGTGGTCGACCCCGTGCTGCAGCCCACCTTGGAGATCCACGGCGCCATCGCCGCGCCGCGCTCGGCGGTGGCCTCGTGGAGCCTGCTGGTGGGGATCGGCGATCAGCCCGATGACAGCGAGCTCATCGAGGTTGCCAGCGGCACCAGCGCCCAGGAGGGCCTGCTCGCCACCCTCGATCTCAGCACCCTGCCCGGCTTCGACCCCGCCGCGCCGATGTCCGACTGGGCGCTGGGCCAGGATCAGGTCGACCGCGAAGACGCTGTGATGGCCAAGGTGATCAGCCTGCGCCTGCGCGTCACCGACACCGAGGGCCGCACCGGCCTCGCCCGCAAGGCCTTCTACGCCCAGCGCGACGACGACTGGCTCCCCGGCTTTCCGCTCACCGTGGGCCCCAGCCTCGAAGCGAGCCCCAACCTCGCCGACCTCGACGACGACGGCGTGCTCGACATCGTCTTCGCCGACGCCGACGGCTACCTGCACGCCATCCACGGCGATGGCAGCGCCCTGCCCGGCTTTCCCGTCCAGCTCGGCCTCCTCGAAGAGTTCAACCCGGAGCACGCCGCCAACCACCTCGCCAGCCCGGGCTACGCCGCGGTGGGCGGGCCGCGGGCGCCCTCGCTGGTCTCCTCGCCGGCGGTGGGAGACCTCGACGGCGACGGCCGCATGGAGATCGTCATCGGCACGCTCCGCGGCGAGCTGCACGTCATCGGCGCCGACGGCAGCGCCGTGCCCGGCTTCCCCTTTGTGATGACGCCCCCCGCCTCCACCGACCCCGAGAACCTGCACGACGAGGGCTTCTTCGGCGCGCCGGCCCTGGGCGACCTCGGCGGCGACGGCACGCTGGAGATCATCATCGGCGGCATGGATCAGCTCGTCTACGCCTTCGCCGCCGACGGCAGCGCCGTGCCGGGCTGGCCGGTGCGGGCGGTCTTCCCCGGCTACGAGGGCAGCGGCAGCCGCATCATCGGCTCGCCGGCCCTTGGGGATCTCGACGGCGACGGCATCCTCGACGTGGTGATCGGCACGGCCGAGACCCTGTCGGCCACCACCGGGCCGCTCTACGCCCTGAGCGGGCTCGGCGACGAAGATCCCGATGGCGTGCACCTCCCCGGCTGGCCGATCCGCCTCTTTGGCGCCTACACCCAGGCCCTGCCCTATGTGGGCGAGGGTATCCCCGGCAGCCCCGCCCTCGCCGACGTCGATGGCGACGGCACCCTGGAGGTCACCGCCCACACCCTGGCCGGCGATCTGATGGTCTTTCGCGCCGACGGCACCGAGCTCTTCAAGGCCGGCACCGCGGCCGATGTCTTTGGCGAGGGCACCAACGTCAACGACGCCAGCGTGCTGCCGCTGATCAACTCCTCCTCCTTCGGCGACCTCGACAACGACGGCCTGCCCGACCTCGTCAGCGGCGGCATCGGCGCCGGCTACGCGGTGGGCCTGCTCTACGACGGCCGGCGCTCGCCCTTCGACCACGGCATCGGCGCCTGGAGCGGGGTCGACGGCACGCCCCTGCCTGGCTGGCCCCGGGTGATGGAAGACCTCCAGTTCTTCATGAATCCGGCCATCGCCGACCTCAACGGCGACGGCGACGCCGAGGTGATCGCCGGCTCGGCGGGCTTTGTGCTGCACGCCTGGGATCAAGACGGCCTGCAGCCCGAGGGGTGGCCGAAGAACACCGGCCAGTGGATCCTCGCCAGCCCCGCCGTCGGTGACGTCGATGGCGACGGCTTCCTCGACGTGGTGGTGGCCACGCGCCAGGGCAGCCTCTTCGCCTGGAGCACGGCCGCGCCGGTGGGCTCCAAGGTCGAGTGGGCTGGCTTTGGCCATGATCCCGCCCACACCCGCAACTACGAGACCCCCCTGCCCGCGCTCTACGGCCTCGACAAGGGCGATGGGCCCGCGGTCAGCGAAGAGGAGGGCAAGGAGGGCTGTGGCTGCTCCACGGGGAACAGCGCCGTCTCCTACCTGGGGCTCGGCCTCGTCGCCCTCCTGCTGAGGCGGCGGCGGTCATGATCGCCCTGCTCTGGCTGCTCCTCAGCCTCGCGCAGGCCGACGATCGCGCCGCCTACGCCGCCTGGCTCTCCCAGCAGGCCGTCACCGCCCACCCCGAGCCGCTGTGGCGCAGCGTCGCCGAGCTGCACGCCGACCTCGCGCCCTTTGTGGTGGAGCGCCCCGGCGTGGTGGAGCCCGTCGCCATCGGCCAGACCGTCAAGGGTGAGCCGATCTGGGCCTTCCGGGTGACCAACCCGGCGGGCCCGCCGGCCGCGCGCAAGATGCTGGTCTTTGGCCAGCTCCACCCGCTGGAGTGGATCGGCGCCGAGGTGGCGACGGCCTTCCTCGAAGACCTCGCCCAGGATCCGCCGCCCGGCGTAGAGACCTGGGTGATCCCCATCGTGAACCTCGATGGCCGCAGGCTCGTCGAGGGGGACCTCGCCGCCGGGGAGGATCGCTACCGCCGCACCAACGCCAACCGCGTCGACCTCAACCGCGACTTCGCGGTGAACCGCAGCAGCGAGGCGATCTGGCGGCACATCATCCCCAATCGCTACACCACGAGCCCGGCGCCGCTCTCCCAGCCCGAGACGGCTGCGATCGACGCCCTGGCCAAGGCCCAGCGCTTTCACGCCGCCGTGAGCCTGCACGCCTTTGGCGGCTACATCTACTACCCCTGGGCCGGCCGCTGGGAGCGGGCCCCCGATCGCGCTGAGCTGCACCGGCTCGGCCAGATCATGGCCTCGGCCCAGGGCCCGCGCGCCTACACGGTGAAGCAGCTCGCCCGCTGGGCCTTCTTCTTCCGCGGCCTGGGCATGGAGCTCGACCACCTCTACGAGAGCTACGGCACCATGGCCTTCTTGATGGAGTGCACCCGCTCGGGCATCGAGCCCTTGCGCCCCTCGACCTGGCGCGGCAACTTCAGGCTGTACAACCCCGTCGACCCTGCCCACCACACCCGCCAGGGCGTTCAGGCCCTGCGCGCCCTGGCGGAGGAGCTGGAGCGGCAGGCGGCCGCCCCTTGACGGGAGGCGGGCCCTTCCTTACGGCGGGGCCCGTTTTCAGCCGAGGGGAAGAGCGTCGGGCGCGCGGTGTTGCACCCCTGCCTGGCGCCCAGCCCTGGGCGAAGAGAGTGCCATGATCGAGGTTCAATCGCTCAGCCGCTTCTACGGATCGCACCGCGCCGTAGACAACGTGAGCTTCTCCATCGCCGAGAACACCGTCGTGGGTGTGCTGGGTCTCAACGGGGCCGGCAAGACCACCACGCTCAAGGTCATCGCCGGCCTGCTCCAGCCGAGCTCCGGCACCGTGAAGATCGACGGCGTCGATCTCACCGAGGCGCCGGTCTCCTTTCGGCAGCGGATCAGCTTCCTGCCCGAGACGCCGCCGCTCTACACCGAGATGACCGTCACCTCCTACCTGCGCTACCTGGGCGAGCTGCGCGGCATGGCCCGCCGCGACCTCGATGGCCGGCTGCCCGAGGTGATCGCCCGCTGCCAGCTCGCCGGGCAGACCCACCGGGTCATCGAAGAGCTGTCGCACGGCTACCGCAAGCGCGTCGGCATCGCCCAGGCGATCATCCACCGGCCGCGGGTGGTCATCCTGGACGAGCCGATCAGCGGTCTCGACCCCGTGCAGATCGTCGAGATGCGCAAGGTGATCCGCAGCCTGGGCGATGAGGCCACCGTGCTGGTGAGCAGCCACATCCTGCCCGAGGTCTCCGAGACCTGTCACCGCATCCTGGTGCTGCGCAAGGGTCGCCTGATCGCCGATGGCACCGAAGAGCAGCTCTCCGAGCGCTTTCAGGGCGGCTCGGTCATCCGCATCACGGTGGCCGGCGAGTCCGAGAAGGTGGTTCGCACCTTGCAGGGCGTGGCCAGCGTCAAGTCGGTCACGGCCCAGGGCGGCCGCCCCGATCGGCCGGTCTTCCTGGTGGAGATGACCGGCGACTACCGCGAAAACGTCGTCGCGGCCCTCGTCAGCGCGGGGCTTGGCCTGCGGCGCCTCGACGACATGGGCGGCGAGCTTGAGGACATCTTCATGGGACTCAACCAGGAGGGGGCAGCATGAGCGCCATCCTCACCATCGCTCGCCGCGAGCTGATGACCTATGTGAACACGATGTGGGGCTGGGTGGTGCTCGCCGGGGTGCTGATCCTCGACGGGCTCTTCTTCAACGCCTTGGCGCTGACCGCCAAGCCCCAGTACTCGGCCGATGTGCTGGAGACCTTCTTCTTCTGGTCGAGCGGCACCAAGATCATCGCCGGCCTGCTGCTGACGATGCGCCTCATCGCCGAGGAGCGCCAGAGCGGCACCCTGGTGCTGTTGGAGACGGCGCCGGTGAGCGAGGCGGCGGTGGTGGCCGGCAAGTTCTTTGGCGCCATGAGCTTTCTCGTGCTGATCACCGCGCTCACGCTGTACATGCCGGCCTTGGTGATGGTCAACGGCAAGGTGAGTTGGGGCCAGATCGGCGCCGGCTACCTCGGTGAGGTGCTGATCGGCGGCAGCGCTGTGGCCATCGGCACCTTCGCCTCGTCGATCTCCCGCAATCAGCTCCTCGCGGCGGTGCTGGGGGGTCTGTTCACCGGCTTCTTCGTGCTGGCCTGGTGGCTGGCCAAGGTCACCAGCCCGCCGATCAGCGATGTGCTGGCCTACGCGGCGCTCTGGGATCGGCACTACCAGCCCTTCATGCGCGGCCGCATCAACACCGAGGACATCGTGTTTCATCTGTCCATGATGTTCGTCTTCCTGCTCGCTGCCACCCGCGCGATGACCGCCCGGAGGTGGACATGAGGCCCGCTGCGATCCTGTACCTGCTGGGCATGGTGCTCGTCTTTGTGGGCGAGCGCGTGTTCGGCGGCGAGAGCGTCTGGCGCCAGGTCTTTGACGGATCGGGCCTGCTGCTGGTGCTGGGCGGCCTCATCTCGGCGGCCCGGGCGATCGGCGCCGGCACCGAAGACCAGCGCTCGGCCCACCGCCAGGCCCTGATCTGGGGCGGCGTCGGGCTCTTCAGCCTCGTCGTCTACGCGCTCGGCACCGACACGGCGGTGGGCGCGCTGGGCCTCGCCGACGAGAAGGCCGAGAAGCGCTACGGCGCCATCATCGAGGTCGCCTGGCTGGTGATCTGGTTGGCCGGCACCCTGCCCTTCCTCTTCGTCGATCGCGTGCTGGCGGTCTCTCCCGAGGGCAAGCCCGGCAAGCGCGTGGCCGATGCCGCGGGCGCCGGGCTCTCGCTGGCCCTGGCCATCGCCCTGATTTTTCCGGCCAACTACCTGGGCGCCGAGCTGAACAAGCGCTGGGACTTTGGCTACTTCAAGACCGCCACCCCGGGCACGGCCACGGTCAATTTCGTCGAGAGCCTCGACCAGCCCGTCATCGCCTACCTGTTCTTTCCGGCGGGCGGCGATGTGGTGCAAGAGCTGCGGGCCTACTTCGATCAGCTCCCCACCGGCAACCTCACGGTGCAGTACGTCGATCACGCGCTGGAGCCCGAGCTGTCCAAGGATCTGAAGGTCCGCGACAACGGCTTCATCGTGATCGTGCGCGGCGAGGGCGACGACCGGCAGATCGAGCGGCTCAAGATCGGCGCTGACTTCGACGGCGCCCGCTCCAAGCTGAAGAAGCTCGACGGCGAGTTCCGCGAGAGCCTGCTCAAGGTCGCCCGCGGCAAGCGCACCGCCTACTTCACCGTCGGCCATGGCGAGCTCTTCTGGACCGGCTCCGACCGCGACGCCAGCCAGAAGAACGCCAACCTGAAGCAGATCCTCGACGCGATGAACTACAAGGTGAAGGAGTTGGGCCTCACCCAGGGGCTCGCCAACGAGGTGCCCGAAGACGCCGACATCGTCTTTGTTCTCGGGCCCACCACCGCGTTTTTGCCCGAAGAGCTGGCGGCGCTGGACCGCTACCGCGCCCGCGGCGGGCGGCTGCTCGTCGGCCTGGAGCCGGGCGGCCCCGACATGGCCGGCCTGCTGGGGCCGATGGGGCTCACCTACGACTCCACCATCACCCTGGCCAACGACTCCAACTTCATCCCGGCCACCCAGAAGCTGGTCGACCGGGCCAATGTCTTCACCAACAAGTACAGCACCCACGACTCGGTCACGACCCTGTCGCGCAACAGCAAGGTGCTCTACTTCATCACGCCCACCGCCACGGCGCTCGAAGAGGTGGCCGACGCGCCGGGAAAGCGCACGGTGACGGTGCGCTCGCTGCCTGAGACCTTCGGCGACGCCAACACCAACCTCACCTTTGACGAGGCCGCCGAGAAGCGAAAGACCTGGAACGTCGCCATCACCGCCACCGGGCCCATCACCGGCGCCCCGGTCGCGGCGCCGGCCGACGACGAGAAGAAAGACGAGAAGAAGGACGACAAAAAGATCGATCCGGCCACCGAGTACCGGGCCATCGTCGTCGCCGACGCCGGCTGGGCCAGCGACATCGCCCTGCCCCTTGATCCCACCAAGGCCAACTTCCAGTTCGTGATCGACGCGATCTCCTACTTGCTCGGTGAAGAGGGCCTCACCGGCACCACCAACAGCGAAGAAGACGTGAAGATCGAGCACACCAAAGAGGGCCAGAGCATCTGGTTCGTCGCCACCAGCTTCCTGGTCCCCGTGGGGATCTTCCTGGGAGCCCTGGTGCGCATCCGGCTCCGCCGGAAGGGAGGTGCCGCGTGAACAGCCACTTCAAGAGCGCCCTGGTCTACGGCGGGCTGCTGGTCGTCCTCCTCGGCGCCTCCTGGTCGCACTACACCGCTGACCCCCAGCCTGAGCTGGGCGAGAAGGTGGTGCTGCTCGAAGGCGAGAAGGACACCCTTGAGAAGATCGTCTGGATCGGCGAAAACGACAAGGCGGTGGTCGAGAGCAAGGTCGACGCCCAGGGCCGCTACCTCTGGGTGACCTACACCAAGGTCGAAGACAAACACAACGACCACGGCCCCAAGCCCGCCGGCCCCGAAGCCGGCGCCGAGCCCACCCCGCCCGTGCCGGAGACCCCCGAGAAGGTCGAGACCACCAGCGTCTTCAAGGTGGGCGAGGCCGGCGACAAGCTGATCGAGAGCCTGAGCCCCCTGCTGGCCATCCGAAAGCTCGAGGCGGTGGAGCCCGACAAGCTCGCCACCATCGGCATGGACGCCCCCAAGGAGTTCATCGAGATCACGCGCAAGGGCCGCACCACCAAGCTGGAGCTCGGTGGGGAGGCCTACGGCAGCCGCGACCGCTACGCCCGCGACGCCACGACCGGCGAGCTGTACCTCGTCGACGACGAGACCATCCGGCCGCTCAAGTACGCCCGCACCCGCCTGCCCGACCGCACCCTCACCTCGCTCACCCCCGAGAAGATCGCCAAGGCCACCATCGCCGACGCCGGGGGCAAGAAGCTGGAGCTGGTGCAGGAGAACGCGGTGGACACCGCCAAGGCCCGCTGGGTTCGCGCTGGGCAGACCGAGGGCAGCGCCCAGCTCAAGACCTGGATGGACCAGGCCTTGAAGCTCAAGGGCACCGCCTACGCCGGCCCCGACGACACTCCCGCCACCTTGGAAGAGCGCTTTGCGCTCACCCTCGTCACCGAGGCCGGCAAGGCCGAGACCCTGCGCTTTCAGCAGGCGGGCCCCGACGGCGACTGGTACGCCACGAGCGAGCACACCCGCGGCCTCATCAAGCTGCTGCGCGGCCCCACCGGCCAGCTCGCCGAAGACGTGCCCAGCCTCTTTGAGGGTGAGGCCGCCGGCCCACCCCCTGGCGCGCCGAACTAGGCCGCCCGGGGGCGGCCCCCGCCTCAGCCGACGACGTTCACCACGATCACGGTGACGTTGTCTTCGGTGCCGCCCTCCAGGGACTGGTTGACCAGCACCTCGGAGAGCTCGTCAACCGGCGTCTCTTTGCAGATGCGGGCCAGATCCGGGTCGTCGAGGGCGTCGGTCAGGCCATCGCTGCAGAGCAGGAAGATGTCGCCCGCCTTGATGGGGCGGGTGGCGGTGTCGGGGTCGACCGGGCCGTGGAAGCCCACCGACTGGGTAAGGATGTTCTTGTGCGGCACCACCCGCGCCAGCTCCGGCGTGAGCCGGCCGGCGTCGACCTCCTGCTGCACGACGGTGTGGTCGCGCGTGAGGCGGTGGATGCGGCCCTCGCGGTAGAGGTAGATGCGGCTGTCGCCCACATGGCCGATGTGGGCGACGTTGTTTTCGATCAGCAGCACCGCCAGGGTGGTGCCCATGCCGCCGTGCATGGCGTTGGCGATGGCCGCGCGGCGGATGCGGTGGCTGGCCTGGTTCATCGCGTAGCGCAGGCGCTCGCGGATGGCGTCGTCGCCCTCGGCGGCGGCGCGCTCCAGGCGGGTCTCGTCGGGATCGTCGGCGCCCAGCAGCACGTCGCGCATGGTGTTGACCGCGATCTCGCTCGCGACCTCGCCCGAGGCGTGGCCGCCCATGCCGTCGGCCACCACAAAGAGGCCGGCCTCCTGGTCGACGAGGAAGTTGTCTTCGTTGTTTTGGCGGACGGGCCCCAGATCGGTGCGCGCGGAGGCTTCAAGACGCATGGTGGTTCCTGGGTTCACCCAGCCCGCGGCCAGGGAGAGGGGAAAAGGAAGCGGGCCCAGCGCGGCCCGGCCCCCGATTGAGTATAGGGCGGGTGTCGCGCGGTCTACCCGGGCCGAAGAGGGTCCCGGCGCGCTCCCCGATTGTGGACTACTATCCGGCAACGGCACTGACCAGCCTTGAGCACCGCAATTCCCGCACCTGGACAGCAGATCAACGCCTGGCGTGTGCTCGGTGAATTGGGCCGCGGCGGCATGGCGGTGGTGCTCGACGTGCAGCACGAGGCCACCGGCGAGGCCCGCGCGCTCAAGCTGATGCTGCCCCGGGCCCAGGGCGAGGCCGTCGCCCGTCGCTTTCGCCGCGAGTACCGCACCCTCTCCCGGATCGACCACCCCGGCGTGCTCAAGGTCTACGAGATCGGCAGCTGGAACGAGCTGCCCTACCTCGTGATGGAGCGGCTCAGCGGGGTGGTGCTCAAAGACGCCGTCGAAGAGTGGCGCGAGCTCGGCACCGCCGAGCGCTTCGCCCGCGCTGAGTCCGTGCTGGTGCAGGTCGCCAGCGCCCTCGACGACATCCACCGCCGCGGGCTGGTGCACCGCGACGTCACCCCCGGCAACATCATGCTGCTGCCCGACGGCAGCGTGCGGCTGATGGACTTCGGCGTGGTGAAGGAGCCCGGCGCCGAGCGCACCACCGACGGCGAGGTGGTGGGCACCGCCGCCTACATCGCGCCGGAGCAGATCCAGGGCGGCAAGGTCGACGGGCGGGCCGATCTCTACGCGCTGGGCGCGGTGCTCTACCTGATGCTGACCGGCCGGCGGCCCTTCAACGCCCGCACGCTGGCCGGCTACATGGACAAGCACCTCCACCGGGCGGTGCGGCCCCCCCGGGAGCTGGTGCCCACCATCCCCACCACGCTGGACGAGGTCTGCGTTCGGCTGCTCGAAAAAGACCCGGCCGACCGCTTCTCCAGCGCCGCCCACCTCCTCCATGCCCTGGGTGTGGCCCCCGCGCCCAACCCCGGCGGCCCCGCGGCGCCCCTGGTGGGCCGCACCACCGAGGTCGCCCAGATCCGCGACGCCCTGGCCCGCCTCGCCGGCGACGCCGAGGGCGGGAGCTGGCGGCGCGGCGGCGTCGTGATCATCGAAGGGCACCCCGGGATGGGCCGCGCCCGCCTTGCTGAGGAGGTGGCGCTGACCGCGCGCTCGATGGGCCTGCCCTTCAGCCGCGCCCGCAGCCAGGACCCCGGTCAGCCCGCCTTCTCCGCCTTTCGCGGCACCTACACCGAGCTGGTCACCGCCGCCGGCGGCCGCCCCTCGCCGGCCCTGCAGGCCGCCTTCCATCCCAACCCGGGCCGCCCCGAGCGGGTAGAGCGCTGGGCCGTGATGGCGGCGATGGCCGAGCTGATCGGCCGGGCCGGGCCGCGGGTCTTCTTGCTGGAGGCCCTGGATCAGGCCGATCGGCCCACCATCGAGCTCACCGAGTACCTGATCCGCAATCTCGTCGGCGCCGCCCAGGCCCCGCTGCTCTTCGTGATCAGCCGCGCCATCCCCGGCGAGTCCGATCCGCTCAGCTCGCTCGTGGGCGGCGAGTCCACCGGCATCCTGCCCGAGCGCATCACGCTGGGCCCCCTGCCCGCCGCCGCCGTCGAGGAGCTGCTGCTCAGCACCGTCGAAGACAGCGAAGATGTGCGGGTTCTGGCTGAGCGCCTGCACCGCGAGGGCGACGGCAACCCCTTCCTCATCGCCGAGATGATCCGCGGCCTGCGCACCGAGGGCGTGCTCGCCGCGCGTCCGGGCCGCAAGGCCACCCTCACCCTGGCCCCCGAAGAGCTGCACGAGCGGCCCCTGCCGGTGCCCAGCTCGGTGCGCCACGCCCTGATCGAGCGCCTGCTGCCCCTGCCCCCCGCCGCCCGTCGGGTGGCCGAGGTGCTGGCCGTCGCCCGCCAGGAGCTCGATCTCGACGCGCTGATCGCCGTCACCGGCCTGCACGAAGACGCCGTGCTGGCCGGGGTCGAGGCCCTGTCGCGGGCCGACCTGCTCATCGAGCAGGGGGCGGGCTGCGTGGAGCGCTTTGATCTGGCCCGCAACCGCGGCCGCGACGTCATCCAGTCCCAGATGAGCGACGACGTGCGGGCCGACCTGCACCGGGCGCTCGGCAACCACCTCGAGCGCCAGTTCCGCTACGCGACCGGCGCCGTCGTCGAGAACCTCGCCCACCACTTCGAGGCCGGCGAGCGCCCCGCCAAGGCGCTGACCTACCTGATGCGGGCCGCCGAGAAGCTGGCCACCCGCACCTTCATCGCCGAGGCCCTCTCCCTGCTCGATCGGGCCCTCTCCTTGGAGCCCGACGCCCGCGAGCAGATCGCCATCGACGAGGCCGACCACCGCCTCGCCGAGCTGCGCCTGCAGCGCGCCCAGGCCCTCTTTCACCTCGGCCGCTGGGCCGAGGGCGAGTCCGAGGCCCACGCCGCCCACGACCTCGCCCAGGGCATCGACGACGACCGCCTGCGCTCGCGCATCGCCGCCGAGCTGGCCGTGCAGATCCGCCGCCTGCAGCGCTTCGAAGAGGCCGAGGCCTGGCTCCAGCGCGCCCTCAAGCTGGCCGACAAGACCGGCGACAAGCGGCTCGCCCTGGTGCCCCTCTACGAGCGCGGCGCCCTGCACTGGGCCCGCGGCGATCTGGAGACCGCCCACGAGTGCTTCGTCACCGCCCTGGCCAACAGCGAGGCCCTCGAAGACGAGCGCGGCCTCGCCCTCGGCTACAACGGGCTCGGCCTCGTCGCCCTCTGCCGCGGGGCCAGCGCCGACGCCCGCCGCCACTTCGAGGCCGCCATCGAGGTCTCCGAGCGCCACGGCCTGATGGACCGCCTGAGCGTAGCCCGCACCAACCTCGTCGAGGTCTTCCACCTCACCGGCAACATCCGCAAGGGCATGGAGCTGGCCGAGCGCGCCATCGCCCACGCCCGCGAGGTGGGCCACCCCTACGGCATGGGCCTCGGCCTGCGCTACCGGGCCATGCTGCTCGCCGATCAGGGCCGCATCGCCGAGGCCATCGAGAACGCCGAAGAAGCCCTGCGCACCCAGCAGAGCCTCAACAACCCCGAAGAGGCCCTGACCGCCCAGGTGATGCTCCTTCGCGCGCTGATGAACGCCGGAGAGCTCGATCGCGCCTCGGAGATCATCGAGAGCACCCTGCCCACGATGGCCCTGTACGACACGGAGGGCTTTGGCCCCCTGGTGCTGGCCTGGCGGGCCCGCATCCACGTCGCCCGCGGCGAGCCCGAGGCCGCCCGCGCCGACCTCGCCACCATCGCCCAGTCCGAGCTGCGCGCCTGGCCCTACCAGCAGGCCCGTCTGCAGCTCAACATCGCCCGGGTGCGCGAGGAGCTGGGCGAGCGCGCCGTCGCCCTGCAGCTCGCCGAAGACGCCCTGCGCCTCGCCGATGCCTGCGGCTACCGCTTCTACGCCCTGCGCGCCCGCCTCCTCGCCGCCCGGGTGGCCAGTGACGAGGCCGTGGCCAGCCGTCACGCCCGGGTGGCCGACGCGCTCTCGCGCTCGCTGGCCGCCAACCTCGACCGGGAGGACGCCGAGACCTTCCTTTCCATCCACGGCGTGGCCAGAGAGCGGTAGACTCACGGCCCATGGCCCCGACCCCCCTCGCCCCCCCGCTGCCCGGTGACACCCTCGGCCCTTACCGGCTGATCGAGCCGATCGGCGTGGGCGGCATGGCCACCGTCTACAAGGCCAGCAGCCCCCGCCACGGCCTCGCCGCCGTGAAGATCCTGCACCCCGGCAAGGCCGAGACCGACGAAGAGCGCCGCTTTCGCCGCGAGTTCCTCACCCTCAAAGAGCTGCACCACCCCGGCATCGTGCGGGTGTACGAGTACGGCCGCCACGGCGCCTACCCCTGGATCGCCATGGAGCTGGTCGAGGGCACCGATCTGGGCACCCTCCTCGAACAGTGGCGCGCCCAGCCGCCCCCCGATCGCTTCGTTGCCGCCGAGCGCATCCTGCGCGGGCTCTGCGAGGCGCTGGCCTATGTACACGACCGCGGCCTCATCCACCGCGACCTCAAGCCCGGCAACATCCTCATCACCGCCGAGGGCAAGGCCAAGCTCACCGACTTCGGCGTGGTGAAGAGCCAGGGCGGCATCTACAGCACCAAGCTCACGATGGCCGGCCGCCTCGTCGGCACCATCGCCTTCATGGCCCCCGAGCAGATCATGGCCGAGGCCATCGACGCCCGGGCCGATCTGTACAGCCTCGGCGCGGTGCTCTACCTCCTGCTCACCGGCGAGCGGCCGATCATCGCCGACAACATCGCCGGCTACCTCTCGCGCCACCTCACCCAGGACCCGCGCCCGCCCAGCGAGATCGACCCCCGGGTGCCCCCCCGGCTCGAGCGCATCGCCATGCGCCTGCTCCGCAAGGACGCCGCCCAGCGCTACCCCAACGCCCGCCAGGTGCTGGTCGCCCTCGACGCCGACGAGCGCAGCCAGCGCCCCGCGGTGGTGGGCCGCCACACCGAGATCGCCCAGCTCCTCGCCCGCCTGGAGACCCTGCGCACCGGCGGCGGCGGCGTGGTGCTGATCCAGGGCGAGGCCGGCAGCGGCCGCAGCGCCCTGTGCCAGGAACTCGTGGACACCGCCCGCGCCGCCGGCTTCGACCTCGCCTACGCCCAGGCCCGCACCCCCCAGCCCCTCGACCAGCTCGCCGCCCAGACCCCCACCGGCCTCGGCGTTGAGGCCGCCCCCGCCATCGCCCGCCTCGCCCTGCGGGTGCGCGCCCGGCCCTGGACCCTGGTGATCGACGACTGGGACGAGCTGCCGCCCGCCGACGCCGCCGCGCTGACCCGCCTCGTGCGCGAGGCCGTCGGCGTGGAGGGCGACCCCCTGCTGCTCATCGCCAGCCTGCGCCGCCTCGACGGCCCCATCGCCGCCTTCGCCAGCGGCGCCGCCACGGGCATCAGCCCGGAGATCCTGCGCCTGCCCCTGCTCGATCGCAAGGCCACCATCGCCGTGGTGCGCGATCAGGGCCTCACCGGCGCCGCCGGCCTCGTGCTCGGCGGTCGCCTCTTTGAGGAGCTGGGCGGCAACCCCGGCGCCGTGGTGGCCCAGATCGCCACCCTCGTCGAGGCCGGCTGGCTGGCCCCCGAGGCCAACGGCGCCCTCCGCCCCCTGCGAACCATCGACGCCCTGCGCAGCGACCCCCTGCCCGTTCCCGTGGCCCGTCGCGACCGGGAGGCTGCTCGCCTCGCCCACTTCGATCCCGACGTGCGCCGCGTCTACAACGCGCTGGTGGTGCTCGGCGTGGAGGTCACCGCCGATCTGCTCGCCGACACCGCCGGCCTCGACGTGGGCACCATCGAGCACGCGCTGACGCTGCTCCTCGGCGCCCAACTCGTCACCCAGCGGGTGGAGGGTGTGTCAGAGCTCTACGCCATCGAGCGCCCCGCCGCCCAGGATCTCTTCGCCAGCTTCATCGATCCCGCCGAGCAGATCGCCCTGCACCGCGCCGCCGCCAGCGCGCTCAAGCGCCGCAGCCGCCGCCGCGCCGGGGCCGCCAACGACCTCATCGCCGAGCACCTCCTGGCCGGCGACCTGCCCGCCGAGGCCCTCCCCCTGCTGCTCGACGGCGCCCGCCGCCGCCTGCGGGCCGATCGGGTGGATCAGGCCCAACGCCTGCTCCTGCGCGCCGACGAGGCCGCGCTGCGCGCCCAACTCCCCCCCGAGGAGGCCCGCCGCCACAACGCCCTGCGCTGGGCCCTGCACGGCGAGGCCGAGGAGCGCAACGGCGAGCTGTCGGCGGCCCTCTTCAGTTGGGAGCGCGCCCTCGCCTGCGCCAGCGAGTCGGGCGACGCCGACGCCGTGGCCCGGGCCCGCGCCGGCATCGGCCTCGTGCGCGCCAGCCTGGGCGAAGGGGCCGCCTCGATCGGCGCCCTCGAAGCCGCGAGCCGCACCCTGCCCCCCGGCGATCCGCTCTGGCCGCGGGTCACCGAGGCCCTGGCCACCGCCCGCATGTCCAGCGGCGAGCTGGCCGCCGCCGAGGGCCTCTACCGCCGCCTCGAAGGCCTGGGCCGCGACACCGGCAGCGCGCAGATCCTGGCCAAGGGCATCCTCGGCCGCGCCCTGGTGGCCCGCTGCACCGGCGACGTGCCCGGGGCCCGCGCCCTCCTCGAGAGCGTGGAAGACCGCCTGCGCGAAGGCGGCGCCAGCGGGCCGCTTGGCAGCGTGCTCGCCGTGGTGGCCGATCTGGCCCTCGCCGACGGCCGCCTCGCCGATGCCCACGACCACGGCGCCGAGGCCGAGCGCATCTTCCGCCAGCAGGAGTGGCCGGTCCCGCTGATCCACGCCCTCGCCGTGCGCGCCGAGATCCACCAGCGGCGCAGCCAGGGCGGCCAGGCCCGCCAGCTCGCCCGCGAAGCCGCCGGCCAGCTCCGTGCCTTGGGCGAGGCCCCCACCGGCGCACTGCTGATCGCCCAACTCCGGGTGGCCCGGGCGCTCTGCCACGGCGGCCTCGCCGAGGAGGCCCTCGCCCTCGTCCGCGACCTCCCCGACCCCGACCGCCCGGCCCTCGAAGACCCCGTCGCCCAGCAGGCCGCCGCCCGGGCCCAGGCCCTGCTCCTCGTCGAGCCGCCGCGCGCCGCCGAGCTGGCCGTCCAGGTCGTCTACCGGCCGCCCGCCCCCTTGCCCGTGCCCGCCGCCCGCGCCGCCCTCGACGCCGCCGCCGTGCTGGTCACCCTCGAAGACCCGCGCGCCGCCGACGCCGTCCGCGAGGCCCTGCTGCGAACCACCCTGCCTGGCATGCGCCTGCTCCGCCGCGACGCCCTCGACCTCGCCCTGCGCACCGAGCGCCGCCCCGCCTGGGTGGCCGAGGCCCGGGCCCTGGAGAGCGAGCTGCGCGCGGAATTGGCCCCGAGCCAGTCTGACCTTCGATAAGGTCTGTGCGCGCAACGCCGGGTTAGCGGTTTGCGACAACTGGAGCCGAACGTGCCGCGCCCGCCCATCTCTGCCGCCGCCCTGGCCTTGCTGGTGGCCTGTATGGGCGACAAGAGCGGTGAAATCATCGATGACACCGGCCCCATCGGCGTGATCGACTCCGACAACGACCAGGACGGCTTTGACAGCGCCGAGGACTGCGACGATCGCGACCCCGCCGTGAACCCCCAGGCCATCGAGCGCTGCAACCAGATCGATGACGACTGCGACGGCCAGATCGACGAGGATTCCCCCGACGCTTGGGTGTGGTACCCCGACGAAGACGTCGACGGCTACGGCGACGCCGCCAACCCCGTCACCGCCTGCCTCGGCCCCGACGGCTCGGTGCCCATCGGCGGCGACTGTGACGACAGCAGCCGCTTCATCAACCCCGGCGCCGCCGAGACCTGCGACGGCCTCGACCAGGACTGCGACGGCCAGATCGACGACGACGCCGTAGACGCCAGCCCCTGGTACCCCGACCTCGACGGCGACACCTTTGGCGACGAGGCCGGCCTCACCCTCGCCTGCGAGGCCCCCGCCGACCACATCGCCGAGGGCGGCGACTGCGACGACCTCAACCCCGAGGCCTACCCCGGCGCGCCCGAGACCTGCGACGAGCTCGACCAGGACTGCGACGGCGAGATCGACGAGGATTCGATCGACGCCGAGACCTTCTACGCCGACGCCGACGCCGACGCCTATGGCGACCCCGACGGCGCCCTGCGCGCCTGCGCGCTCCCCGCCGGGGCCGTCACCAACGCGCTGGACTGCGACGACGCTGACCCCGACCGCAGCCCCGTCGACCTCGAGCGCTGCGACGGCGAAGACGACGACTGCGACGGCGACATCGACGAGGAGGCCATCGACGCCAGCACCTGGTACACCGACGGCGATCGCGACGGCTACGGCGACCCCGCCGCGGCCATCCTCGCCTGCGGCCTGCCCGCCGGCGCCACCGCCGACGGCACAGACTGCGATGACGCCGCCGCCGCCGCCTACCCCGGCGGCACCGAGGTCTGCGACGACCTGGACAACGACTGCGACGGCGACGTCGACGAGGCCGACGCCGCCGACGCCCTCACCTGGCACCTCGACGCCGACCTCGACGGCTACGGCGTCCCCGGCGCCAGCCTCACCGCCTGCGACGCCCCCACCGGCTACGCCCGCCTCGACACCGACTGCGACGACAGCCAGCCCGGCGTGAACCCCGGCGCCCCCGAGGTCTGCGACAACGACCAGGACGACAACTGCGAGGGCACCGACGACGGCTGCCTGCTCACCGGCGCGCTCGCGGTCACCGCCGCCGACGCCCGCCTGCGCGGCGCCGGCAGCTTCGATCAGGCCGGCGAGGCCGTGGCCCTCGGCGATCTCGACGGCGACGGCCAGGACGAGCTTATCGTCGGCGTCTCCTACGAAGAGTCGGGCACGATCTCCAGCGCCGGGGCCGTCTTCGTCTACGCCGCCGACAGCCGCGGCACGCTCAGCCTCTCCGCCACCACCGCCACCGCCGCCCTCTTCGGGCTCACCGCCAGCGACCACGCCGGGGAGGCCTTGGCGGTGGGCGACGTGGACGGCGACGGCCTCGAAGACCTGCTCATCGGCGCCCCCGACGAAGACAGCGGGGGCTCGGGGGCCGGCGCCGCCTACCTGCTCTACGGGCCGCTGAGCGGCAGCCTCGCCCTCTCGGCCGCCGACACCACCCTCGTCGGCGAGGACGCCACCGACTCCGCCGGCTGCGCCCTGGCCATCGGCGACCTCAACGGCGACGGCCAGGCCGACCTCGTCATCGGCGCCGAGGGCGAAGACGCCGGCGGCATCACCGCCGGGGCCGTCTACGTCCACTGGGGCGCCCGCGGCAGCACCCTCGACCTCTCGGCGACCAGCGCCAAGCTCACCGCCACCAGCGGCAACGACGCGGTGGGCTACGCGGTGGCCATCGCTGAGGACCTCGACGGTGACGGCATCGGCGAGCTGGTGATCGGCGCCCAGGCCGAAGACAGCGCCGGCTCCAACGCCGGGGCCGTTTATGTGGTCGACAGCCTCAGCAGCGGCACCACCAGCCTCTCCGCCGCCACCCACACCCTGCTCGGCGCCGTGGCCGGTGACGCGGCGGGCAACGCCGTCGCCGCCCCGGGCGACACCAATGGCGATGGCTACGGCGATCTGCTCGTCGGCGCGCCCAAACACGGCGGGGCCGGCCTCGCCTACTGGCTGCCCGGGCCCCTCTCGAGCGGCGGGCTCGCCAGCCTCGGCTACGGCCTGCAGGGCAGCGCGAGCGGCGATCTGGCCGGCACCAGCCTCGCCGGCCTGGGCGACGTCAACGGCGACGGCGAGCTCGACGTGGCCATCGGCGCCCCGGGCGTGAGCGGCGGCGATGGGGCGGTCTACCTGCTCTACGGCCCGATCAGCGGCAGCCTCAGCCTGTCGGCCGCCGACGGCATCGTCGCCGGATCGGCGGCCAGCGCCACCGGCAATGGCGTCTCCCTCGCTGGCGATGTAGACGGCGACGACTTCTTTGACCTCTTCCTCGGCGCAAACCAGTATGGTTCGGCCCAGGGCGAGGCCCTGCTCTTCCTGGGCAGCGGCGGCTGGTAGGCTGGCGGCGCCTTACTCCTGGAGCCTGGATGAACATCTGTCTCGTGGCGGCCGAGGTTGCGCCCTGGTCGAAGACCGGCGGGCTGGGCGATGTCTGCGGCGCCCTGCCCCGCGCCCTGGCCCGTCGGGGCCACCGCGTGCTGGTGGTGACCCCCCGCTACAAGGACTACGCCGACGCCTGGGACACCGGCGTGCGGCGCCACATCCACCTCTTTGGCGCCATGCACGAGGTGCGGCTCTTTCACAACAACGCCGCGGGCGTTCACACGGTCTTTGTCGACCACCCGAGCTTTCACCGGCCGGGCATCTATGGCGACAAGAGCGGCGTCTACGGCGACAACCTCTTCCGCTTCTCGCTGCTGTGCCGGGCGGCCCTCGATCTGGCCACCCTGCCCTTGGGCGGCGCCCCCGCCAACGAAGACGACCTCGTCTTCCACTGCAACGACTGGCACACCGCCCTGCTGCCGCTCTTTCTGCAGGCCGTGTACCGGCCGGCCAACCGCTTCACCCGCGCCGCCACCCTGCTCTCGGTGCACAACGCCGGCCATCATGGGGCCTATGGCCTCGATGAGCTCGACCAGCTCGACATTCCCCGCCGCTGGTGGAGCACGGCGGAGTATGGCGGCCGCCTGCACTGCTTGAAGGCGGGGCTCGCCACGGCCGATGTGATCACCACCGTCAGCCCCACCTACGCCAAGGAGCTGCTCCACGACCAGGGCTTTGGCCTCGAGCCGATGTTTCGGGCCCGCCGCGGCGACCTCTTTGGCATCTTGAACGGCATCGGCCCCGAGTGGGACCCCGCCACCGATCCCCACCTGCCGGCCCGCTTCTCGGCCGACGACCTCAGCGGCAAGGCGATCACCAAGGCCGCGCTCCAGGCGGAATTGGGCCTCCAGCGCCGCCCCGAAGTGCCGCTACTCAGCGTCGTGGCCCGCCTCGATCACCAGAAGGGCATCGACCTCATCCTCGAGGCAGCCCCCCGCCTGCTTCGCCAGGATGTGCAGCTCGCCGTGCTCGGCAGCGGGTCAGAGGCCCTGGCCAACGGCCTGCGGGCCTTGGAGCGGGCCGCCCCGGGCCGCGTGGCGGCGCGCATCACCTTTGATGAGGGCCTCGCCCACCGCATGGAGGCCGGCGCCGACCTCTTCTTGATGCCCAGCCGCGTTGAGCCCGGCGGGCTCAACCAGATGTACTCCATGCGCTATGGCACGATCCCCATTGTCCATGCAACCGGAGGCCTCGCCGACACCGTCACCACCTTCGATCCCAGTCGAGGGACGGGCACGGGCTGGGCCTTTGCGCCTTTCTCCGCCGATGCGCTGGTCCGCGCGGTCTCCTTTGCTCTGCTCACCTACCGAGAGCACCCCAATTCGTGGCGAGCCCTACAGCAGACGGGCATGCGTGCCGACTGGAGTTGGGACCGCGCCGCCCTCCTCTATGAGCGAGCCTACGCCCACGCCCGCTCCCGGCTGCTCCTGTGAAGGACAGGGGATCAGCCCACCTTGGAGGTATCTGTGAACCTCTCGCTTGAGATCCTGCTCCCTGACGGCGCCAGCCGGTTGTTGTCCCCGGGGGCTGCCGTGATTCGGGTCGGCCGGGCCCCCGACAACGACGTGGTGGTGATGGACTCCACCATCTCCGGCCACCACCTGCTCATCCAGTCCACCGGCGGTCGGGTGAACGCCCACGACCTGGGCAGCCGCAACGGCACCTTCCTGGGCGAAAAGCGGTTGGAGGGCGCCCCCACCGCCCTGGAGCATGGCGCCGAGCTGCGCCTGGGCCCCGATGTGCGCATTCGCGTGCTCATCGAGGCGCCGCCGGTCGCCGTGGCGCCGCCGGCCTGGCTGTGGAGCGCCGTCCAGAGCCGCTGCTTCGCGGTGCAGGAGGGCGTCGACCTGGGCGAGCTGGCCGGGCTGGAGCTGCCCGAGGGCCCCTACTACCTGCGCCTGGTCGAGGGCGGCGCCGAGATACACGACGGCGACGAGGTGCTCACCGCGCCGTCTTTCGGCGAGTCCTTTCAGGTGGGCGAGCACTGTTTTCACCTCGTCGACGGCGGCGAGGCCTGGGGCGAGACCACCGCCACCCGGGTGGAGGGCCGCTGGGGCCTGCGCGTCGACCTCGCCTCGCGGGCCGGCCCCACCACCGAGGTGCGCGACCCAGCGGGGGCGGTGCGCGGCACCTTCCAGGCCGCCACCCGCGTGATCCTGCTCTACCTGCTGGCCGAGCAGCTCGACCTCGATGTCAAGCGCGGCGTCGCCCTCTCCGAGGCCGGCTGGGCCGACGATGAGCGGCTCTCCCGGCGCCTGTGGGGCAAGGCCTCCACGCCGCGGGGCGGGGCCTCGCTGCAGGTGTTGATCCACCGCCTGCGCAAGGACCTCTCCAAATTGGGCCTCGCCGGCGGCATCATCGAGAAGCGGGCGGGCTGGACCCGCCTGCGCCCCGGCATCCTCGATGTGGAGCTGGTCGGAGGCGCCGGGGGCGCACGCTGATGGAGATGGGGCTGCCGACCGAGCTCGCCGGGCGGTACAGCCTGCTGGCCCCGATGGGGCAGGGGGCCACCGCCACGGTCTACCGGGCGATGGATCGGCGGCTCTCGGTGGAGCGGGCGATCAAGGTGCTGCACAACAAGGCCGAGGAGGTCTCCGCCGAGGTTCGGGCGCGGATGGCCTCGGAGGCCCGCGCGATGGCGCTGATCGATCACCCCGGCGTGGTTCGGGTCTTCGACGTGGGGCTGGAGGGCGGCCACGACTACGTCGTGATGGAGCTGATCGACGGCGGCACCCTGGCCCAGCGCCTCGCCACCTCGGGGCCCTTTCGCATGGGCGAGCTGCGCCGCGTGGCCATCGAGCTGCTCGACGTGCTCGCCGCGGCCCACGCCGCCGGCATCATCCACCGCGACATCAAGCCCCAGAACCTGCTCCTCGATCGCCAGGGCCATGTGCGCCTCGCCGACTTCGGCATCGCCCTGCTCACCCGCGACGAGGGCCGCGTGACGCGCACCGGCATGTTCATGGGCTCGATGGCCTATATGGCCCCCGAGCAGCGCCTTGACGCGCGTCTCGTCGGCGTGGGGGCCGACATCTATGGCGTGGGCAGCACGCTCTTCCATCTGTACACCGGCCAGAGCCCCATCGACCTCTTCGTCGCCGAGGAGGCGCGCTGGCGCGCCATCCCCGCCGCGCTGGTGGCCATCCTGCAGCGGGCCACCCGGCCCCGGCCCGAGGACCGCTTTCCCAGCGCCCAGGCCATGCGCGAGGCCGTGGAGGCGATTGAGGTCGATGGGCACGTCTCTGGCCCCGTCAGCCGGCCGCTGCCCCAACTTGCGGCCCAGGTGAGCGAGACGCTGCCGGTGCAGCCGAGCCCCTCCGCCCCGGCGTCGGTGAAGGCCAGCGCCCCCCTGCGACTGCGGCTGCGGCCGGCCCTGGCCAACCCGAAGGTGGACTTCGCCGTGGGCTTCGGCATCATCATCGGGCTCGCCTACCTGCTCTCCCGGCCGATCGACGCCCCGCTCGCCCCCGCTGCGGCGGCTCCGAGCGCGCCGCCACCGCCCTGATCAGTCGTCATCGCCGCCGCGCCCGCGACCCCGACCCCGACCGTGTCCGCCGTCGTCGTCGTCGTCCTCTTCTTCTGCCTCGTCTTCGTCGTCGTCTTCTTCGTCCTCGTCGTCGTTCTCGCCTCCCCGGGGCGGGTCGGCGGCGAGGGTGGCCCGCAGGCCGGCGATCAGCGCCCGTTTCTCGGCCGCGCTGAGCTGCGCCTCTTCGTGAAAGCGCAGGTAGAGCGGCAGCGGCATCTCGCCTTCGGCCAGCTCTTCGGGGGCGTCGTCGGCTTCGTCCTGGGGCTGATCCCAGGTGGAGAAGTTCATCTGTTCGCGCCCCCGCTCCACGTCTTTGCGCACCAGGGTGGAGACAACCGGCACCGCGGCGTACCAGGGCCAGACCGTCTCATTGCTGTGGCAGTCGTAGCAGGCCCGGCGGGCGAGGGCCTGGGTCTTTGGGCTGTCCCAGCGGATCTCGCGGGTGACGGGCGGGTTTTTGTGGGCGCAGCCAAGGAGCGACAGGAGCAGGACCAGACGGCGGGGCATCGACGCTCCAGGGGTACAGCCGAGCCTAACGGCGAAGGGTCAGGCTCGCCCCGGGCGGAATGTCATCCTCGGTCGTGCTGCCGCCCCCCAGCCAGAGCACCTCGATCTGATCGAAGCCATCGGCGCCGTAGAAGAAGAGCAGGTGCTGCGAAGAGCTGGCGGTGGTGGCCGGCAGCATCCAGCGGGTCTGTTTGTGATCGCCCCGGCGGGCGATGACGGTGGCGCCGTGGCCCTGGGGGTCGCCCGGCCCGCCGTCGAGGGTCACAGTGACCGCCGGGCAGCCCCCGGTGGAGAGCCAGGTGTGCAAAAAGTGCTTGCCGGCCGTGACGAGATCGGGGCGGCCGTCGCGGTTGAGATCGCCCACCGCCACGGCCCGGGAGCGGCCGGGCTCGGTGAAGCCGGCCTCGTCGTGGCGCACAAAGCCACCCTCGCAGTCGCCGGCGAGGAGCACGGCGTTCTGCACGTCGCCGTCGACCCAGTCGCCCTCGGTGGTCTCCAGGCTGGTGATGTCGAACTCGTCGGTCAGTCGACCGTAGACGATCACCATGTCCTCGCAGCCGTCCAGGGTGAGGTCGGCGAAGGCGGTGCCCCAACTGGTCATGTTGGAGGAGGTGGGCGGGATGCCGGCCCCCGAGGCCAGGGAGGCGTCGTAGAAGGTGCCGTCGCCTTGCCCGTTGAGCAGCACCGGGCGGCCGACGTTGGAGATGTACAGATCGGGCAGGCCGTCGCCATTGCTGTCGCCGGCGCCGGCCCCCATGGCGTACATCGGGATCTCGCAGTCGCAGTCGGCCTTTCGGGTGAAGCGGCCGGTGCCGTCGTTGATCAGCAGGTGATTGGGCACCACATAGGGGCCAAAGTCATTGGCGACGTAGACGTCGAGATCGCCATCCTGATCGGCGTCGAGCAGGGTGGGCTGCAGGGTGAGGGAGGGCAGGGAGTCGGCGGGAACGGCGTCGTAGCGCTTGTGAAAGCGCCCCTGGTCGTCTTGGAGGTGGACCGACATGCCGTCGCCCTCGATCTGGCCGGCGATGATGTTGTCGGGCAGAAACTCGCCGTCGAAGGTTCCGATGAACAGATCCAGGTCGCCGTCATTGTCGAGGTCGCCGAAGGAGCCGGTCCAGGGGCGGTAGTGGCTGTCCTCCAACTCGATGGCCTCGAATTTCAGGTCGCCCTGGTTGTAGAGCAGCAGGTCGCTGCCATCCCGCCGGCCGAGGTAGGCGTCGAGGTCGCCGTCGCCGTCGAGGTCGGCCAGGGCCACAGCCCCCGCCCCGGGAAGGGGCCCGCCGTCGAGGAGATCGGTGGGGCCCGGCACAAAGCGGCCGGCGCCGTCGTTGAGGTAGAGGGGGGAGCCAGCGCCGTAGGCCATCAGCAGGTCGGGCCAGCCGTCGCCGTTGAGATCGCCGATGGCCACCCCCGGCGCGATGCGGTCGCCCGGGTCCCAGGTGGGCAGCGACTCCTTTTCAAAGGCGTCGGTGCGGACAAAGCGCACGGGTGGGCATTCCGGCGGCGCCTCGGCGCTGTCGGCGGAGCCGGCGGGCCCACCGGGGGGCGGCGCGGGCTGGCAGGCAAAGACAAGGAGGGTCAAGACCGGGCGCATGGGTCAAGTCTACGTCAAGCGCGGGGCGATCGGCGCCTTGATCCTGCTGAGTCCTGGCCTTAGAGGCGCCGCCGAGGTGAATCCATGCTGGTATTTGCTGCTTCGCTCCTCTCTTCTGCCGTCCTGGCCGATGATCTCGCCGAGATCAAGGGCTACCACGCCGTCGCCACCCGCACGATCGAGGCCACCCCCGATCAGATCCAGGCGGTGGTCGGCAACTTCGAGACCTGGAAGGACTGGAGCGCCTGGGGCAAGGCGATGGACCCCGAGGCCCAGTGGACCTACGCCGGCGCGGCCGGCGCGGTCGGCCACCGGATGGCCTGGGACGGCCCCAAGGTCAAGCAGGGCTCGATGACCTGGACGGCCACCCCGCCGGCTGCCCCCTACGCCTTCGACCTCACCTTTGGCCGCTCCGACAAGGTCACCGGCCAGGGCCGCCTCACCCTCGCCCCCGGCGCGGGCGACACGGTCGTCACCTGGGAGATGGCCGGCAAGATGGGCCCGGTCAGCCGCCTGCTCTTCGCCAAGAAGGCCAGCAAGGTCATCGGCGCCGACTTCGAAAAGGGCCTCACCACGCTCGAAGGGGTCGTGGAGGCCCAGGCCACCGCCGCCCGCGCCCAGGCCAAGGCCGCCGCCGAGGCTCGGGCCAAGGAGGCCGAGGCCGCCGCCGCCGTGGCCCAGATCGAGGCCAGCAAGAAGGTGGCCGCCCACAAGGGCCTCGACGCCGCGCTGACCGAGGCCAAGGCCA
>JBEIQK010000300.1:0-7313 GCA_040376505.1 Alphaproteobacteria bacterium
GGCGGCAAGGGACAGGACTTCATGTCGTTGACGGGATCATTGCCGTAGCCCTGCTTCTTCAGCTCGCGCAGCACCTCGTCCAGCCCGATGGAGCCAGCAAAGACCATGCGGATGTGCGGACAGGTCTGGCGCACCGTCCTCAGCCGATCCAGGAGTAGGCCCGCCTCGTCGTGGGCTCCCTTTCGCACGAGATCGTAGAGGTAGAGGGTGACCTCATCCCAGACGAAGACGGCGAGGCGGTCCTCTGCCGCGGCGGCCTGCTCGACATCGGTGAAGATCTGCGCCAGCAGGGTCCACCAGTGAAAGGACGGCAGGTTGGCCGCCACCTTGAAGCTGCCTACGTCGATGCCCAGCTTGCTCACGAGCGCAGCCGCCTCGTTCAAGTAGTTGGGCCATCGCTTCCAGGCTGGGCGAAGGGCGCTGGCGTCCTCGTAGACGCGCTTGACAAAGGCGGCGGGGCTCGGGTCGAGGCCCTGAAGGGTCGACATGCGCAGCACGGCGCGGTCCTGGGGGGTCTCGTGCTCCAGGAGGCGCAGGGCGCAGGTCTTGCCCGTGCGTCGCGGGCCGAGCACCCGCAAGGACTGGCGCCCCAAGAGCTGCCACCACTCCTGAATGAGCGCGTCGCGGCCGACCACCTGGTTCCAGGTAAGGTCGGCGCCGGGAGAAGGGGGGAGCGGCTCCACAAGCACCTCATCTGACAAAACCGACATATGACAAGTCTGTCAGATGAGCAAGCCCGCCGATGCTGCGCCTGCTCTTCCGCCGTAACATGACGTTACTCTTAAAATTACATTCGCCACCACAAGGAACCGCAGGCAGCCACGCCCGACCCAGCCTCCGTCATCTTGTAGTTCTCCTGCTCGAAGGACTCGATCTCCACATCGCCGCTCTGGATCACGAGGCCAAAGGCGTAGCGAAAGCGGCCCCGCGCCCGCACCAGCTGGCCGCCGAGGTAGCCGCCGGGGTCACCGTCGAGGAAGGCGCCGAGGTCGACCTGGGCCGCGGCCTGCAGCGCCATCCGCTCCTTCAGCGGCCGCGAGAAGCCAAGGCCGATCGGCAGGGTCAGCGAGGGCCCGTCTTCGGTGCGCTCCACCACGCCGCTCGACAGCTGCCGGACGGGATCGGTGTCGACGAGGTGGCCGCCGCCCGCCCAGCCCGAGAGGCGCCCGTCGTGCTGGGTCACGGTGGTGGCGATGAAGGTACCGATGAGGTCGCGATCATCGGTGATGTAGGCCGAGCGCGCGTGCAGGCGAAGGGCAAGCCGGCCCGCCTCCCCTTCGCCCAACTGCAGCTTGACGGTCGCCCCCAGGCCCCCAAAGCCAAGATCCCAGGCCGAGGCGCCGAGCTCCAGGCGCTCGTGCAGCCCCAGTTGGGAGGGGTAGCCGAGAGGGTGCAGGGTCGCCGTGCCGGGCGCCATCCCCACGGCGCTCGGAAAGAGCGGGGTGGACAGCTCGCCCGCCGAGAGGGGCACCAAGGTGGGCGCTTTGGCCAAGGCCGCGGAGAGCAGGATCGAGGAGAACATCCATGCCTCCAGCATCACAGCTGCATCCAGAAGGTGCCGGTGGGGTAGGGCAGGCTGGCCGCGCGGACGGGCTGGTTTTGCAGAAACCCGCTGTGCACCTCACCCCATCGCTGCCCCAGACCCAGACCGAAGCCGGCGCGGTCCCAACTGCGGCTCCACATCATGCCGATGTGCTGGTTGGGGACATCCTGGGCCAGGGAGAGGAGGTCGGTGTGCCCCCCCAACTGCACAACCGCGTGCGGGCCCAACGGCAGGAGCAGGGAGAGGGAGAGCGGCACCTGCAGGTAGTCGGTCACCACCGTGTTGGGGGCGGGAAGCTCCAACCCCAGGCTGTCGAAGAAGGTGCGCAGCAGCTTGATGTCGCCCGAGACCGTCACCCAGGTGCCCCGGCTCAGGCCGATCCCGCCGTGCACCGAGGCGTGGTCACCCAGCGCGGCGCTGGCCAGGAGCGCGGCGCTGACATCGTGCTCAGGCCGCTCGGCGCTGTCGTAGGTGAAGCTGCCGCTCAGCATGCCCGCCAGCACGACCTCACCGGGCTCCCCCGCCGCCACCTTCACCCCCAGGTTGCCCCGGTTGAAGAGCGGGATGAGCTCGGTGGACAGCTCGATCCGCTCGTGGACAGTGACCGAGCTGGCCCCACCCACGGGACGGATCAGCACCTCGCCCTTGTCGAGCAGGTGGGCATTGGGAAAGAGCGCCGTGGAGAAGGGCGCCAGCTCTGTCTCCGCGCCCAGGGCCAGCCCCAGCAGGGCAGACAGGATCATCAAGGCTCCGTTCGCCCCCGCATCGCTGGGACAAACCTCCCTATTTCACGGCAGGCCGACACCCGCCACGCGCCGCGCGCGGCAGCCAGGGCTCCGAAGCGAGGCCAAGGCGCACCAGCACGGTGATCACCGTCCAGGAGGGGTCGAAGCCCTCGAGACCGTGCCGGGCGCTGCGCGGGTAGCGGTGGTGGGTGTTGTGGTAGGCCTCCCCCAGCGTGAAGGGGGCCAGCCAGGGCACATCGCGCGAGCCCTCCCCGGTGTCATGGGGGGCCCGGCCAAAGGCGGCGCCATGGCAGATCGAGTTGACCGCCCAGGAGCTGTTGGTGAGGCCGAGGTGCAGGGCCCAGAGCCACAGCAGGCCCGCCCCACCGCCGATCCCCCAGGCCAGCCCCAACTGGAGCCCAAAGAGGGCGGGCGTGACCAGCGGCCGCTCCAGGAAGGCCAAAATGCGCTGCCCCTGCAGGTCTTTGCACATCTCCAGCCAGACCGGCGGGTTGGTGCCGCGCAGGCGACGCAGATCGTGCAGCAGCGTGACCGCCTGCTGGCCAAAGCCCGACAGCGCAAAGAGGGCCGCCGGCAGCGCCCCCACCGGCCGCCCGAGGGCGCGGGCGAGCAGCCATCCGCTGTGGGCTTGGAGCAGGCCGCCGTTGGCAGGGCTGTGCGGATCGTCGGGGGTGTCCGAGCGCAGGTGGTGGTGGCGGTGCAGGCCCACCCAGAGCAGCGGCGGCCCGCTGTGCAGCGCCCCCAGCACCGACAGGGCGCCAAAGACGGCCGGGTGCGCCTTGTAGGCCCGGTGGGTGAGCAGGCGGTGGTAGCCCGCCGTGTTGCCCAGCCCCAGCAGCCCGAAGGCCAGGACCCAGCCCACCACCGCCGCGATCACGCCCATCTGCGCTCCCTCCCCTGCCGGCCCGGCGGGGCACCCCCGGTAACCTGCCGCCCGACGGAGTAGACTGCGCCACCGCCTGGAGCCGCCGTGCCTGTTCGCCAACTTGCCATCCTGTTGCTGCTCGCCGCCCCGCTCCTCCTGGCCGCCAAGGGGCGCAACAAGCCAGCCCCGCCTCCCCCGCCGCCGGTCACCGCCGTGGCGCAGCCCCCCGCGCCGCCCCCCGGCCCGCCGCCACCCAGCCCGCCGCTCTCCGGGCCGGGCCCCAATGGCAGCGACGCAGGCGCCCCCTTGCTGATGCCGCCGCCCAACACCACCGATCTCAAGGTCTTCGCCCGCGACCGCATCCGCTACACCCTGGAGGTCGACGCCTCCGGCCTCACCCTCCTCGACGCCGCCCACGCCCGCCACCTCCAGGAGAAGCTGGCCGCCGATCCCCGGTGGCGGGTGACCCGCTGGGAGGGCGTCGTGCTGGCCCTGCAGCGGGTCGCCGAGGGCGCGGGCTGGACCCTACCGGCCTCGGGCTACCACAGCAGCGGCGGCCGGCAGTGGCGGGTGGCCCTCCGCTTTGGCGATCGCCGCCCCGGCGACAGCTGGCTCAACCCCGAGCTGACCGTCCACGCCGCACCCAGCCCCTCCCAGGTCGATGGCGTGGGCTGGCCCCTCACCCCCAGCCAGTGGACCAGCGCCCTCGTGATCGAGGGCGGCGCCGGCGCCCTGGAGGTCCACGAGCTCGCCCCCACCCTCGATCTCCAGCAGACCGCCCTGGCCATCCGCGATGTGCCACCCACCGTGCGGGCCTTGGCCACCGGCGGCATCGTGCCGGGCCCCCCCTTGCGCGGAGAGCCGGTGCGCGGCCCGGCCAGCCTGAGCCTGGGGGAGCGGGGCAGCGAGTGGGACCTGAGAGGCCGGCTCAACCCCGGCGCCGCCGGCTGGACCTGGGCACGGGTGCTCGACGCCGCCCGGCGCCCGGTGGCCGAAGACCGCGTCGGGCCCGCCACCCTCGAACAGATCGGCTGGTCCACCGAGGCCGACGCCCGCTACTTCTTCGGCGCCCGCCTCGCCGCCCCCGGCCCCCTGCCCCACGGCGGTACGGTCGAGGCCTGGTTCCAGCCCGAGGCGGGCGGCACCCCCCAGAAGATCGGCAGCGCGCCCATTCCCTGAGAGGCGGACAGCTTCTGGCCCTCTTTAATTCGACGACCCCAGGCCCTTTCGGGGTAGAAGGGCGGCGCTCCCCCTGCTGAGGCCCGTGTGACCACCCGCATCATCCCCGTCGATCGCTTCGACTACGTCGTCTTCGGCGGCACCGGCGACCTGGCCCGCCGCAAGCTGCTGCCGGCGCTCTTTCACCGCATGATCGATGGTCAGATCCCCGAAGGCAGTCGGATCGTCGCCGCCAGCAACCTCGAGCTGGACGACGCCGGCTACCAGCAGATCGTTCGCGCCTCGCTGGAGGCGGAGATCCCCGCTGCCGAGCGGCCCGAGGGCGCCCTGGAGCGCTTCCTCGACGCCTGTGCACACGTCCAGGTCGACGCCACCAGCGACGCCGGATGGCGGGCCCTGGCCGCCCGCCTGGACGGGCGCGAAGCCGAAGTGCGGGCCTTCTACCTCGCCGTGGCGCCGCGCTTCTTTGGCCCGATCTGCCAGCGGGTGGGCGCCTTTGGACTGGTCACGCCGCGCAGCCGGGTGGTGATTGAAAAGCCCCTGGGCCGCGATCTGGAGAGCGCCCGCCTCATCAATGAGGCCGTGGGCGCCGTCTTTGACGAGCGGCAGGTCTTTCGCATCGATCACTACCTGGGCAAAGAGACCGTGCAGAACCTGATGGCCCTGCGCTTCGCCAACGCCCTGTACGAGCCCCTCTGGAACGCCGCCCACATCGACCATGTACAGATTACGGTCGCCGAGTCCATCGGCGTGGGCGGCCGGGGCGGCTACTACGAGAGCGCCGGCGCCCTGCGCGACATGGTGCAGAACCACATGCTGCAGCTCCTCTGCCTCGTCGCGATGGAGCCGCCCGACTCCTACGAGGCCGACTCGCTGCGCGATGAGAAGCTCAAGGTCCTAAAGGCGCTGCGCCCGATCACCGCCGACCGGGTGGGGCAGGTCACCGTGCGCGGGCAGTACACCGGCCTGCGGTCGGACAGCACGCGGGTGCCCTCCTACGTCGAGGAGGCCGGCGTGATGCGCTCCCTCACCGAGACCTTCGTGGCGCTCAAGGTGGAGGTGGGCAACTGGCGCTGGGCCGGCGTGCCCTTCTACCTGCGCACCGGAAAGCGCATGCCCACGCGGGTCTCGGAGATCGTCGTGGCCTTCCGGCCGATCCCCCACTCGATCTTTCCCCTCAGCTCCGGCGCCATCCAGTCCAACAAGCTGGTCATCCGCCTGCAGCCCGACGAGGGAGTAAAACAGTGGCTGATGATCAAGGATCCCGGCCCCGGCGGCATGCGCCTGCGCCACGTCCCCCTCGACATGAGCTTCGCCGAGGCCTTTGGCATTCGCAACCCCGACGCCTATGAGCGGCTGCTGATGGACGTCATCCGCGGCAACCAGACGCTCTTCATGCGCCGTGACGAGGTCGAGGCGGCCTGGCGCTGGGTCGACCCGATCCTGGCCGCCTGGGATCACGACGAGAGCGCCCCCCACGCCTATACCGCCGGCACCTGGGGCCCTACCCGCTCGGTCGGACTGATCGAGCGGGACGGCCGCACCTGGCACGAGGAGACTGTTTGATGCGACATTTTCGAGATGGCGCCGCCCTGGCCGAGGCGCTGGCCGCCGCGGTGGCCGATGCGCTCCGCGCCGCGATCGCGTCCCGCGGCGCTGCCCACCTGGTCGTCTCGGGGGGCACCACCCCCCGGCGCTTCTTCGACGCCCTCTCCCGCCAACCGCTGCCCTGGGAGCAGGTCACCGTCGGCCTCGCCGACGAGCGGATGGTCCCCGCCGGACACCCGCGGCGAAACGAGGCCCTGGTGCGGGCGCACCTGCTCCAGAATGAGGCCGCGGCCGCGACCTTCGAGACCCTCCTGACCGAAGAGGGCACGCCAAACGGCCGACTCCCCATGGCAATCGACGTGCTGGTGGCCGGCATGGGCAGCGATGGCCACACCGCCTCGCTCTTCCCCGATGACCCCGGCGTGGAGCCCCTGCTGCGCGAGCCGGGCGTGGGCGTGGCCCATCCGCCCAATCAGCCCGAGGCGCGCTTCACCCGCTGCCTCCCCGATCTGGTCGGCGCCGCGCGGCTCTTCCTGCACATCGAAGGGGAGAGCAAGCAGGCGGTCTTCTCGGCGGCCAAGGCGCCCGGGCCGGTAGCCGCCATGCCGATCCGCGGCCTGCTGCGCAGCGGCCGCCTCGACGTCTTCACCACGCCCTGAGGGTGCCCATGGCCGCCATCCACCCCGTCGTCGCCGCGGTCACCGCCCGCGTGGTTGCCCGCTCTGCCGCCACGCGCGCAGCTTACCTCGCCGAGGTGAATGCCCGGCGCGACGCCCGGCCCAGCCGGGCCCGCCTCGCCTGCGGCAACCTCGCCCACGGATTCGCCTCGTGTAACGCCAGTGACAAGGCGATGTTGTCTGGCGAGCAGGCCCCCAACCTCGCCATCGTCACGGCCTACAACGACATGCTGTCGGCCCACCAGCCCTTCGAGACCTACCCGGCCCTGCTGCGGGCGGCGGCCCGGGCGGCCGGGGGCACGGCCCAGGTGGCCGGCGGCGTGCCGGCGATGTGCGACGGCGTGACCCAGGGCCAGCCTGGCATGGAGCTGTCGCTGCTCAGCCGCGAGGTGATCGCGATGAGCACGGCGGTGGCCCTCTCCCACGAGATGTTCGACGGTGGGCTCTACCTCGGGGTCTGCGACAAGATCGTGCCGGGGCTGCTCATCGGGGCGCTCTCCTTTGGCCACCTGCCGGCCGTCTTTGTGCCCGCGGGCCCGATGCCCACCGGCATCACCAACGACGAAAAGGCACGGGTGCGCCAGCGCTACGCCGCCGGAGAGGTCGGCCGCGACGCCCTCCTCGCCTCGGAGTCGGCCGCGTACCACAGCCCGGGCACCTGCACCTTCTACGGCACCGCCAATTCCAACCAGGCCCTGATGGAATTCATGGGGCTGCATCTGCCCGGCGGCACCTTTGTGCCCCCTGGCACGCCC
>JBEIQK010000938.1:0-2348 GCA_040376505.1 Alphaproteobacteria bacterium
CCCATCGGTTGGGAAGAGCTTGGCTCCCCCAACCGGCGGTTGTTTCGCCGGGCCTGCCTGAATCAGTGGGCCGAGGTGCGCTCCACCAGCGAGCCGCGTGAGCTCGACAACGCCCTGGAGCAGTGCGACGAGACGCTCACCGACTACGACGAGCTGCGGCAGACCGGCGAGCTCTGCGCCGCCCTCCGTGCGCTCTATGTCGACCCCGTGGAGGGCGGGTGAACCGCACCGTCGACTGGTTCGCCCGGGCCCTGGCCGGGGATCGCCGCGCCCTCGCCCGCTCGATCTCGCGCATCGACGATCGCGCCCCGGACCTCCTTGAAGCGATGGAGCTGCTGCACCCCCGACGCCACCACGGCCCCGGCGCGCCGCAGGTCATCGGCCTCACCGGGCCCCCCGGCGCGGGAAAGAGCACCTTCACCAACGCCCTGGTGCGCCAGCGTCGCAAGGCCGGCGCGCGGGTGGCCGTGGTCGCGGTGGACCCCTCCAGCCCCTTCACCGGCGGCGCCATCCTGGGCGATCGCATCCGGATGGAGGAGCACGCCGCCGACCTCGGCGTCTATGTGCGCTCCCTCTCCAGCCGTGGAAACCTCGGCGGGCTCTCGCGCGCGACTGGGCAGGTCATCGATCTGCTCGACGCCGTCGGCTTTGACACCATCCTCGTCGAGACCGTCGGCGTGGGGCAGTCCGAGTTGGGGGTGATGGAGGTGGTCGACACTGTGCTCGTCGTCCTCACCCCCGAGAGCGGCGACACCGTGCAGACGATGAAGGCCGGCCTCCTTGAGGTGGCCGACGTCTTCGTGGTCAACAAGGCCGATCGCCCCGGCGCCGAGCGCCTTGGCCGCGAGCTGGAGCAGATGGTGCACATCGACGGCGGCGAGGCCGGTTGGGCCGCCCCCGTGCTGCTCGCCGCCGCCGTGGAGGGCCGCGGCGTGGCCGAAGCGCTCGACGCCACCGAGGCCCACGCCGCCTACTGCCAGGGCGCCGGCCTGCCCGCCTGGCAGCGCCGCCGGGCCAACGGGCGCCTGCGCACCTTTCACGACATCCTCGCCGAAGAGCTGCGCGCCCGCGTGCAGGCCGCGCTGGAGGGCCCCGAGGCCGCTCTGGGCGCCGCCCTCCGCGCGGGCGACACCACCCCTGCCCGCGCCGCCCGCGCCTACCTCGAGGCCCACCCATGGCGCTCCCTGACATCCTGAGCGCGCTCCCCCGCGGAGAGGGCGCCATCCGCCTTGTTCGCGACGGGGCGCTCGCCTTCCTCTGGATCGATCACCCCAGCCGCAAGAACGCGCTCAGCCCCGGCATGATGTGCGATCTGGTCGAGGCGGTCGACGCCCTGGCCGCCGATCCGCCGCTCGCCGTGATCCTCGCTGGTGTGGCCCCCGGCGGCTTCTGCGCCGGCGGCGATCTCCACGCCGTCGCCGCGCAATTGATGCGCCCCGAGGCCGCCGCCGCGATGGTGCACACGATGACCGCGGTGACCGAGCGCCTCCGCGCCCTGCCCCTCCTCCGCCTCGCCGCGGTTGAGGGCGCGGCCCTGGGCGGCGGCGCCGAGCTGATGAGCGTGGCCGACCTCATCTTTGCCGGCCAGGGCGCCCAGATCGGCTTCATCCAGGCGGCGCTGGGGGTCTCTCCGGGCTGGGGCGGCGGCCAGCGCCTGATCGCCCGCCTCGGCCGCGCCAAGGCCCTGCGGGTGCTGTTGGAGGCCCGACGGCTGAGCGCCGAAGAGGCCCTGTCCATCGGACTCATCGACGAGGTCACCCCGGATGGCGGCGCGGTCGAGGCCGCCGTGGCCTTTGTCTCCCGCCTGCGGGCGCCCCCCGCCGCTCTGCGCGGCGCCCTGCGCCTCGTCGCCGATCCGGCCCGCGAGGCCGAGGTCTTCCTCAGCCTCTGGGGGCAGCCCGCCCACGCCGCCGCCCTGCAAAAGGCCTTGCGCCGGAGCCCCGCCGGAGATTGACGCCAGCGCCCCTGCGCGACAAGGTGAGTCATGGCCGATCTCCCTCCCGGACCCCTTCGGGTCCTCCCGCCAGCCGGAAGCCCCGACGCGGCGCCTCGACGGGCCGATGACCTGGCCGCCCTCCTCGCGATGGCGCGCCAGGGCAGCCTCACTGGCGCGCACCGCATCCTCACCGCCCGGGGCGACACCCTGCGGGCCGACGCCATCCCCGCCCTGGCCGCGGCCCTGGAGCGCGATCCGTGGAGCGCCTGGGAGGAGGCCGAGGAGCCGCCGCCCCAACCCGCCCCGCCACCGGCGCCCAAGGCGGCAGACGTCGTCTCGCTCGGCGTCGAGGAGTCCACCGCCCTCCAAGAGCTGCCCAGCCACGCGATCATGCCGGTGGCGCCTTTGTCTC
>JBEIQK010000993.1:0-2100 GCA_040376505.1 Alphaproteobacteria bacterium
CCCGCCGTCGAGCTGGCCACCGAGGCCATCCACGCCCTGGGCGGCCTGCCCGGCGCCGCCGTCCGCCAGGCCCTGCGCGAGCGCCTGGGCCACGAGCCCGTCGCCCACGCCGCCCTGGCCGCCCTGGCCGCCGGCGGCGATCCGCTGGCCTTCCGTCTCGCCGTCGATCAGAGCCCCGAGGCCTCGCCCACGATGCGGCGGGCGATCGCCGGGCTCCTCGATCAGTGCGGCGGCCGGCGGGCCCTCGACCTGCTGCGCAGCTTCCTCGATGAGGACGAGCTGTGGGAGGTCCGGGTCGAAGCCGCCGCCGGCATGGTGCGCCGCGGCACCATCGCCGACATCGAGCGCACCCTGGCCGATCCCGACGCCGACCTCGTCGCCGCCGCCCTGCGCGCCATCGGGGAGGCCGATCGCGCCGAGGTCTTCCGCCGGGTCGAGGCCGCCCTGCGCGACAGCCGGCCCCGGGTGCGCGAAGCGGCCGCGGTGGCCCTGGGGCGCCTCGGCCTGCCCGCCGCCACCGCGCCCCTGATCGGCATCCTCCACGATCGCGACGCCGACGTGGTCCTGGCCGCGGTCGAGGCCCTTGGCAAGGTCGGCGACCGCCGGGCCGTGGCCGCCCTGCGCCGCCTGGGCGCCCAGGATGGCTCCATCGGCCAGGCCGCCCGCCTCGCCCTGCGCACCGGCCCCTTCCTGCGGCTCCAGCCCGCCGACGGCCGCCTGCGCATCAGCGCCGAGGCCACCGACCTCATCACCGACGCCCAGCGCGAGCGCCTGCTGCGCATCTTCGAGCGCCCGCGGGTCGACCTGCGCCTGCGCGACCGCGGGCTCTCGGCCAGCGCCGAGCTCGATCCGGTCGACCTCGACCGCCTCGCCGCCGTGGTGGAGGCCATCGATCAGGCCGACGCCGAGGTGCACGGCCTCGTCTGGAGCGTGCGCGACGGCCACTACGCCATCCGCCGCCACGCGGGCACCTGGGTCTTGAGCGGCCGCCGCGGCGCCATCGTGCGCGACGCCGGCTGGTTCGACGAGATCCTGCCCACCGCCTGGGAGCGCCCCTCGCTGCAGGTGGCCTTCCGCCCCAGCGCCGAGGCCAGCAGCCCCCAGCGCACCAGCAACCCCCGCGCCGCCCCCGCCGCCCGGCCCAGCGCGCCCGCCAGCCCCCTCTTCGTCGGCGTCGGCCCGGCCCCCAAGAGCCCCGTCGCCCCCGAGCCCGAGCCCGACGACGAGGCCCCCGAGCTGACCCTCTCGGCCTTCATGGAGGAGGCCACCAGCGCCCTCGCCCCGGAGCCGGCCGCCCCCAGCGCCCCGCCGCCCGATCTCGCCTTCCCCGATCCCAGCGACGAGGACGAGGTCACCGGCGCCCCGCTCTCGGCCCGCGAGGCCGCCCGCCCGGCCTGGGAAGACCTCCTGCCCCCCGCCAGCCCCGAGGTGGAGCCCACCCAGTCGGGCGTCTTCCCCGAAGACGTCGATGAGGAGCGCCCCACCGTGCTCGGGCACGACCCCGATCTCATGCCGGAGGTGGCCTTCCTGGAGCTGCCGAGCGAAGCCGAGCCCCCCGAGCACACCCTGGGCCTGCTGCTCACCGAAGAAGAGCCCCGCGAGCACACGCTCAGCGAGCTGCTCCACGACAGCCACCTCCCGCCCGCCGAGCCCGCCCGCGAGGCCACCATCACGGTCTTCCTCGAAGAGCTGGCCGAGCCGGAGACCGATCAGGCCCGCGTAGTCGCCGCCCCCGTCGACGAGGCCCCCCTCGACGAGGCGCCCTTCGACGACGCCCCCCTCGACGAAGAGCGGCCCACCCAGGCCCAGCCCGCCGAGGGCACCGTCTCGGCCCTGCTCGAAGACCTCGAATAGCACGGCGACATGACCCACGAGGGCACCGTTGGCCTCTTCCTCGAAGAGACCGGCGCCTATCACGAAGACGAGCTGGAGCTGATCGAAGAGGAGCTGGCCGACGAGGCCACGCCGATCCGCCCGCCGCCTCCCCAACTGCCGCCCAGCGCCCGCGCGGTGCCCCCGCCGCCGGTGCTGCCGCCCGCCCCGCGCCTGCCGCCGCCGCCGGTGGTGCCCTCCCCCGATCGCACGCGGATCCCCTGGGAG
>JBEIQK010000368.1:0-6251 GCA_040376505.1 Alphaproteobacteria bacterium
GATCTGTCCAGCTTCAAGTGCGGCCACGACGCGCCCACCTACGGCATGATCGACGGCATCATCTCGGCCGCCAAGACCCCCTACTCGGCCTTGCACGACATCGACGCCAACAAGCCCGGCGGCTCCATCGCCATCCGGGTGAAGACCTACGCCCACAAGCTGCACCTCGTCGAAGAAGAGCTGCGCGACCAGTCCGCCGCCAAGGCCGAGCTGGCCCGCCGCCTCGCCGAGAAGCGGCGTGAGCTTGAACAGAAATACAAAAATCAGCCCGCAGCCCGCTAAGCCTGGAGACACTCCCATGAACATCGAAGAAAACCAGATCTCCGACACCGAGCTCCAGATCGAGAAGGAGCTGGCCGCCTTCCGCGCCGAAGAGGCCGAGAAGCTCGGCCTCGGCCGCGGCGCCTACAAGGAGAAGGTGCACACCACCTTCACCGCCAGCCAGGTGGCCACCACCACCATCTGGGTGAGCGGGCTCACCCTGGCCCATGACCACCTCGTGGCGGCCTCGCTGCGGGGCATCGGCTACAACGTCGAGACCATCGACGCCGCCGACAACACCGCGCTGAACCTGGGCAAGGAATTCGGCAACCGTGGACAGTGCAACCCGACCTACTTCACGGTCGGCAACCTCGTCAAGAAGCTGATCCAGCTCCGGGACGAGCAGGGCATGCCCACCGCCGAGATCATCTCGCGCTTTGTGTTTCTGACCGCGGGCGCCTGCGGCCCCTGTCGCTTCGGCACCTATGTCACCGAGTACCGCAAGGCCCTGCGCGACGCCGGCTTTGACGGCTTCCGCGTGATGCTCTTCCAGCAGCAGGGCGGCGTGAAGCAGGCCACCGGCGATGAGATCGGCCTCAAGATCAACCTCGACTTCGCCAAGGCCGTCATCCAGGCCTTGGTGGCCGGCGACGTGGTGAACCTGCTCGGCTACCGCCTGCGCCCCTACGAGACGCAGCCCGGCAGCGTCGACGCCGTGGTGGAGCAGAGCAAGGCCATCCTGGCCGAGAGCCTGTCCCGCCAGGGCAGCACCGTGGCGGCCCTGGCTCGCTGCCGGATGCTCTTCTCCAAGGTCTCGGTGGACCGCACCCAGCCCAAGCCCCTGGTCAGCCTGATCGGCGAATTCTGGGCCATGACCACCGAAGGCGACGGCAACTACCACATGCAGCGCTTCCTCGAAAAGGAGGGCGCCGAGGTGGACATCCAGGGCATCACCAACTGGATTCTGTTCATGGTGTGGGAGAACCGCTACGACACCCTGCGCCGCATCAGCCTGAAGGAGGCCGACGGCGGCCGCAAGGGCCTCGACGGCAAGAATCCCACCCAGAAGCTCTGGGTTTTGGCCGCCCTCGACCGCCTCATCCGCGGCTGGTTCCAGCTCTACGCCCAGACCATCGGCCTGCACGGCTACCACCTCCCCGACATGGGTGAGATCGCCGAGCTCAGCAAGGAGCACTACTCCAACGAAGTGCGCGGCGGCGAGGCCCACATGGAGGTGGGCAAGGTCATCCACTTCGCCAAAGACAAGGTCAATCACATGACCCTGTCGGTCAAGCCCTTCGGCTGTATGCCCTCCTCGGGCGTCTCCGACGGGGTTCAGTCGGTGGTGACCGCGCGCTACCCCGAGGCCATCTTCCTGCCCATCGAGACCACCGGCGATGGGGCGGTCAACGTCTACAGCCGCGTGCAGATGATGCTCTTCAAGGCCCGCCAGAAGGCCGAGGCCGAGCTCAACACCGTGCTGGCCGAGACCGGCCTCAGCCGCGAAGAGCTGCGGCGCCGGGTCCAGGGCAGCCGCCGTTGGCGTTCGCCCCTGGCCCACCCGCCCCACAAGGCGGTCGGCGTGGCGGCCAACCTCGCCTACGCGGTCTCCTGATCCACATCGGGCTGCGGTGGACGAATTAGGGGGCGGAATGTCCGTGCTCCGCCGCCTCACCGCTCTCCTCCAGGGGCCCCTCGCCGAGGGGCTCTTCTGCGCGCTCCTCGCCGTCGCGCTGACCTGGCCGATGGTGCTGCAGCCCAGCCAGTACGCGCTTGGCAGCTCGCTGGCCGACGGCATGAAGCACCTGTGGACCTTGTGGTGGATGCGCGAGAGCGTCTGGGGGCAGGGGGCGCTGCCCTTCGCCACCAAGCTGATCAACTTTCCGATCGGCATGGAGCTCTACCCGATCGAGCCCTTGAACGGTCTCGTCGCTGTGGCGCTGCCCTTCCTCGACATCGTCACTGTCTCCAACCTGCTGGTGCTGCTCAACCTGACGGCGACGGGGCTGGCGGCGGTCTTTCTGGGGCGGGAGGCCGGGGGGAGCCGGGCGGCGGGCTTCGCCGCGGCTGCGCTCCTCGAAGGCTCCGCGGTGATGGCCTTCTTCGTCCATGTCGGCGTGGGCGAGCTCAACCACCTGTGGTGGCTGCCCCTCGGGCTGGGCTGCCTGCTGCGGGCGCGGCGCACCCTGGACTGGCGCTGGTTTTTGGCCCTGTCGGGCGCCCTGGTGGGCGCGATGCTGAGCTGCTTTTACCTGGGCTTCTTCCTCGCGGTCGCCGTGGCGGTCTTTGCCCTGGCGACGCTGTGGGCCGGCGCCCAGACCCCAGCCTTGCTGCTGCGCTACGCCGTCGCCGCGGGGCTCGCGGTGGCGGTGGTCTGGCCGGTCACCCAGGCCTTCGCCAGCTCCTACAAGTCGGGTGACGTGCCCCAGGTAGGCCTGTGGAGCTACCTCACCCAGGAGCACGGCCAGCCGGTCACCGATCCGGCCAGCGCCCGCCTCGAGCTGGCGCGACTGTTTACGCCGGGCCACGAGACCACCCGTCGCGAGGACATCGCCTACGGGGGCGGGCGCTACCTCGGCCTCCTGGCGCTTGGCCTCGCGGTGCTGGCCCTGGTGAAGCAGCCCCGAAAGGCGCTGCCCTGGCTGCTGGTTGCCGGGGTGGGCGTGATCTTCGCGCTGGGCTCCTACTACACCGAGGCCGGCGAGGCGGTGCTCAGCCAGGGCAAGCGACTGCGCATGCCCATCCTCTTCTTGAACCGGCTGCTTGGCTATGTCGCCGAGCCCCTCAACTTTCCGAGCCGCTTTCTGGCGATGACCGCCGCGGCCCTGGCTGCCCTCGGCGCGCTGGCGGTGGGCAGCCTGCGCGGTCGGTGGGCGCTGCTGCCGCTCGGGCTGGCGGTGGTGGCCCCAGCCGAGATGCTTTGGGGCGATCAGCTTGGCTGGCCCTGGGCCCGCTTCGCCCTGCGCGACGCCTCGGCCCTTGAGGTGCTGCGCCAGGGCCCCGATCTGGCCGTGGTCGACCTCGCGCTGGCGGTGCGGGCCGACACCGAGAACCGGGCCAACGCGCTCGTCTCGCAGATCGCCCATGGCAAAAAGACCCAGGCCGTGCCGATTGAGCGCATCGAGTACTTCGCCCGCGACGGCTTTCACTTCATCAAGACGCTCCCGCTCATCAACGAGCTGCAGCCGCTCTACGAAAACAAAGCCGGCGCCACGCTCACCGGCGACTACCGCCGCGACATCGTCCTTCTGCGCGACGTGGGCTTTGGCTGGATCCTGGTCACCTACCGCAACGGCGAGGAGCAGATCCCCGCAGGCATTCAGCAGGAGCTGACCCGGGTGCTGGGCGCGCCGCCGGTGGCGATGGGCGCGGGCATGGCCGCCTGGGCCCTGCCAGAGCTGCCGGTCACCCAGGCCGAGCTCGACCACTGGCGGATCGAGCAGCAGCAGGCCCTGCGCGAGGCGGCCCTGCGCCCCGAGACGATGGGCCCGCCCTTGCGATGAGGCGGGTTCAGCCCTGCCGGGCCCCGCGCTCGGCGAAGCGGCGCATCAGATCCAGTCCGGTGCGCTCGTTGGGCACCTTGAGGCCGGTGAGCCGGCCGTTCTGATCGGTCACGTGCAGGCCCCACATCACGATGCCGTTGCGTGAGGCGGCCCGCACCACCTTCATCGTGCGAATGTCGTGGGGCCGGTTGATCGCCAGATCGCGCATCCGGTTGCCCTGACGCTGGGCCCAGAAGGGCGCCCAAACCCCAAGACCCAGGAGCAGCAGCGCGAAGGCGGCGAAGCCCGCCACGATGGGCCCTTCGCCCTTCTTGAAGGGGGCGAAGATCACCACCGCCGTCATGCCGATCCCCGAGAGGAAGGAAGCCCCGCCGAGGATCTTCCAGAGGAAGACGCTGCCCTTGGTGAGCTGGTTGAGGATGGCTTCGAGCTGCGGATCTGAATTCATGAACGCTCCCGTTGCACGCCTCGGTATCGGCCGGCCATCCCCAAAACGAGAGGCCGACAGATCAAGGTCAGATCAGGCCGGCTTTTGCGCGACCACCTGGAGCACGGCGCTCTGTCCATCGTGGTAGCGCCCTTCGTGCACCATCCGGGTGCGCTCCTCGCAGCGCAGGAGCTCCAGCCCCGCCAGCTCGTCGGCGATCTCGGCCGGCTCGAAGAGCATCGCGGCGCTGGGCGGCCCACCGGTGCCATACGCGAGCTGACGCGGGGTGTAGGCCTCGAGGATCAGCACGCCGCCGGGCTTCAAGGCCCGCACGACGCTGGCGTGAACCTTCTTGCGCAGGGGCTGGGGCAGGTGGCACCAGATCGAGACCACCCCCTCCCAGGCCGCCTCGCCCAGGTCGAAGGTGGACAGATCGGCCACCACCGTCTCCAGCCTGTGGCCCTGGGAGGCGGCCAGCGCCGCCGCCTTGGCGAGGCCCACCGACGAGGCGTCGACCCCGGTGACGACAAAGCCCTGGCGCAGCAGAAAGGCGGCATTGCGGCCCTCGCCCTCGGCGAGGCAGAGCACCCGACCCCCCGGCGGCAGGCGGCCGACTTCAAGGACGAGAAGATCGTTCGGATCGGTGCCGTACACGAATCCCGGCTCGGCGTAGCGCTCGTTCCACATGGTCTCTCCTGGGGCGCGGTGCGCCCGGCTGGCCCCCTCGATAGTCGGTCGGCGCCGGAGCGCCCATGTTGCACCTCGCCGCCGAGACCCGACCCACCTGGATCACCGAGGCGATGGGCGCCCTCGACCTCATCCTCCTCGACCACGCCCACTGCGAGAAGAAGGCGGCTTCTCAGGCCTTGAACCTGATCTTCCGCTATGGCGACGACGCCGGCCTCGCCGAGCCCCTCGCTGCCCTGGCCCAGGAGGAGCTGGCCCACTTTCGCCTCGTGCTGGGCCTTATGGAGGCCCGGGGCCTCGCCTATGGCCGCCTGGAGCCGAGCCCCTACGCCGAGCGCCTGCTCAAGTCGGTGCGCCGCGCCGAGCCCGATCGCAAGCTCGATCTGCTGCTCTGCAGCGCCCTCATCGAGGCCCGGAGCTGCGAGCGGATGAAGCTGCTCAGCGAGAACCTGCCCGATCCCGAGCTGGCGCAGTTCTACAAGAGCCTGCTGGCCAGCGAGGCCCGGCACTTCAGCACCTATGTCGACCTCGCCGCCGACCGCTTTGGCCGGGCCGCGGTGGTGGCCCGCCTCGACGTGCTGGCCCTGGCCGAGGCCGCCGCCCTGGCCGAGCCGGGCCCCGCGCCCCGCATGCACGCCTGAACGGTGCTCAGAAGGTGACGTACCAGTAATAGCCGGTGGTGCCGGGGTAGAAGGTGCTGGAGTCCCAGGCGCGCAGCTCGGCGCCGCTGCTGCCGTCGAAGAGGCGCTGGCGGCCCCAGTCGTTCACCAGGAAGTCTCCGTTTCCGTCCACTGCCAGGGTCCAGGCGATGCCCACCCCCGAGGAGAGGTAGAGCGTGTCGAGGACAGCGCCGCTGGTCTTGTCGATGTGCAGGATGGCGCCGCTGTTGGTGAGGGCGAAGAGTTCCTGGGTGGCGTCCATCGCCACCGCCGAGCGCAGGCCCGAGAGGGTGTTGAGCGCCACGGCGCTGCTGCCCGGACTGTACACGACGATGCCGCCGGAGGAGGCGGCGTAGACCTTGCCGTCCACGTCGATCGCCATGCTGCTGTTGCCGAAGTAGGGCTTGGTGGCGCTGCTGCCCCGGTCGGCGTAGCGGCTGGTGAGGCCGGTGGCGATGTTCATCACATAGATGTCGCCGTTGGCGTAGTCGCCGACGTAGTAATTGCCGTCGTAGATGACACCACCCCCCACCTGACCGAGTGAGAAGGTGCCCACATGGCGGGAGCGGGTGGAGAAGGGCGGCGTCTGCTCAAAGACATTGCCCATCAGGTCATTGTAGTAGAGTAGGGTCTGGTCCTCGTTCCAGGTGACGCCCTCGGGCCCGTTGGCGGCGTCGCCCGAGCCATACCAGGCGGTGCTGCCCAGAATTCCAA
>JBEIQK010001098.1:0-1696 GCA_040376505.1 Alphaproteobacteria bacterium
CCACCGCGGCGAGCCGGGCCGAGCCGTTGAGGCCAACCTGTCGGTCACCGGCTGGGCCCTGGGCGACGGGCACCCCTCCCTCGTCGCCCGCCTCTCGGCCTGGCTGGCGGGGGTGCGCGGCTAAGGCTCCAGGTTCGGCAGGCCAAAGATCCGCTGGGGCTCGGCGATTCCCTTCCAGGTGTGGGTGCCGAGCGAGAGCACCGGCGCGTGGCAGGCCTCGGCGAAGGCCTCGCTCAGCAGCACGCTTTGGGAGAGGACCGCCGACAGCGCGCTCAGCCGGGCGGCCTGGTTGACCGCCGCGCCGATGACCGTGAAGTCGAGGCGATCGGCGGCGCCGATGTTTCCGTAGGAGACCTCGCCCACATGCAGGGCGATGCTGGCGTGCAGCGGCGGGCTGTGCGGATCCTGGGCGTTCATCAGGGCGAGGCGGGCCTGGGCGCCGCGGGCCGCCCGCAAGGCGCGATCGCAGATCACGCGGGGGTCGCCGTCGGTCGGCAGCGGGAAGATCGCCAGGGCGGCGTCGCCGATGAACTTGAGGACCTCTCCCCCTTCGACCTCCACCGCCTCGCCCACCACCTCAAAGAAGCGGTTGAGCAGGTTGACGATGCCCTGGGTGCCGAGCGCCAGGGTGAGCGGCGTGAACCCGCGGAGATCACAGAACCAGATCACGGCACCCAGCGTCTCGACGCTGCCGCGGCGGATGTCGCCGGCCAGCACCCGGGGGCCGGTCTGCTTGCCGATGTAGGTGCGACAGATGCTGGCCGCGATCTGCCGCTGCATGAACAGCTCGAAGAGGGGCCGCAGCCCGACGCAGCCGTCGGCCAGGATGGCGCGCTGCTCGGCGCTGAGCCCGCCTTGTTGATCGGTCATCAGGCTGAGGCTGATCGGGAGCTGGCGGTCGGTGGTGATGGCCACCGCGATGTACTCGGTCATCCCCTGGGCGAGGTACTCGACGAAGAGCGGAAACTGGGAGGCGCTGCGGGCGTCGATGGCGTGCCGCACGATCTGCGCAGTGCCTTCGAGGATCGGCCGCATCGGGCTCACCTGGAAGGCGGTGTCCTGGCGATCGGTTCCGCGAAAGCGGGCGGACTGCACCGGGTGGCCCTCGCGCCAGATCCAGTTCTCGGCGATGAAGAGCGGATGCAGCGTGCGCAGCGTGAGGTTGATGCGCCTCGCCGGTACGCCAGCCGCCACCAGCTCCGGGGCGAAGGCCGCGAGCAGCGAGGGCATGTCGCGCTGCTCGATGCCGATCGTGGCGCACCAGCGCAGCAGGCGGGAGCCAGGGGTCGGCATGTCAGTCGACGCTGTCGGGGTTGCAGGAGAGGATCACCGCCTGATCTTCAAAGGCCGAGGGGCTGCAGCCGACCCCGATCCATCCCTCATCGCAGAGATCGTAGATGGCGCCGATGCAGGGCTGGTCGTCGCAGGAGCCCACGCCGCCGCAGTCCGCCGGCAGGGGCTCGCAGCGCTCGGTGGTTTCTTCGTCGCTCAAGTGGGCCACGCAGACCTCATCGGTGGCGCAGGCCTCGCAGCCCTCGGCGCCAGCCTCGTCTTCAGACTTGTCGGCACAGGCCAGGGGAAACAAGAGCGCGAGCACCAGGAGTACGGGGCGCATGAACACCTCAGCAGGGGAATCGGGCGCCTCGCCTACTGGGCGTAGACGTAGGTGAGCAGGGCGTCGACCTGGGCCACATAG
>JBEIQK010000551.1:0-4501 GCA_040376505.1 Alphaproteobacteria bacterium
CCACCGTGAACGGACTGGTGATGGCGGTGGCCCAGGAGTACAGCCAGCTTTGGGTGGTGGCCGGCCCCATCGCGGGCCCCATCGATCCGGGGGGCCGCACCGCCTCCCTCCAGATGCCCCTCCCGCCCACCGCCCTGCTCCTGCCGGGCTCGATGGACGCCGACGATCGGCCCGACCTCCTGCTCGGCGTAGACGGTCACCTCGCCCTGGTGCGCGGCCCCTTGGAGGGCGTCCTCTTTGAGCCCTCCAACATCTGGGAGCCCGAGATCGCGGCCACCGTCAGCGCCCTCGCCGACGCCCAGGACCTCAACGGCGACGGCGACAAGGACATCATCGTTGGCCTCACCACCGACGATGACGGCGGCGGTGTGGCCCTGCTCTTCGGCCCCTGGACCGACAACCTGCCCGAGGACTCGGTGTGGGAGGATGGCGACACCGGCTCGCAGCTTGGCGCCAGCGTGGCCGGTGGCCTCGACGTCAACGACGATGGCTACACCGATGTCCTCGTCGGCGCGCCGGGGATGACGGTGGACGAGATGGACGGCGCCGGGGTGACCTACCTGCTCTATGGCCCGATGACCGACGGCATCAGCATCACCAGCGCGGTCGCCCAACTCACCGGGGAGAGCGACGGCGACGCCGCGGGCTCCGCCGTCGCATTGATGGCCGACTTCAACGGCGACGAGTTCGCCGACTACGCCATCGGCGCCCCGGGCTACGCCGACGGCGATGGCCGCGGCTACATCGTCTTTGGCCCGGTCTTTGGCGAGGCCAGCCTCGCCGACGTGGCCTACTCGATCGACGCCCACACCTCCGGGCAGGCCCTCGGCTCCAGCGTGGTCTCCTCGCCCGACCTGGGCGGCGACACCCGCACCGAGGTGCTCTTTGGCGCGCCGGGGGCCGGCGAGCTCGGCGCCGCCTACCTCTTCTTCGGCGGCCAGCCGTGAGCCTGGGGCCGGGGGTGCGCCGATGAGCGGCCCCGGCAGCCCCTTCTCTCCGGCCACCCAGGCCTGGCTCCAGGCCGCCTTTGTGTCGCCCACGCCGGTTCAGTCGCAGGGCTGGGCGGCGATCGCGAAGGGGCACCACGCGCTGCTCCTGGCGCCCACCGGCAGCGGAAAGACGCTCGCCGCCTTCCTCTGGTGCCTCGACCGCCTGCTGCACCGCCCCGCCGAGCCCGACCGGCCGGCCGGGCCGCGGGTGGTCTATGTCTCGCCGATCAAGGCCCTGGTGCACGACATCGAGCGCAACCTGCGGGCGCCCTTGGTGGGCATCGAGGCGGCGGCGCGGGCCTTGGGGGTGGAGACCGCGCCGGTGCGGGTGGCCATGCGCACCGGCGACACGACCGACAAGGAGCGGCGCGGCTTTCGGCGCGATCCCGCCGAGATCCTGGTCACCACGCCGGAGTCACTGTTTTTGCTGCTCACGGCCGGCTCGCGGGAGCTCTTCACCCAGGTCGAGGTGGTGATCGTCGATGAGATCCATGCGATGGCCTCGACCAAGCGGGGGGCCCACCTCTCGCTGAGCCTGGAGCGCCTGTCTGCCCTCTGCGAGACCGATCCGCAGCGCATCGGCCTCTCGGCGACCCAGCGCCCGCTCTCGGAGGTGGCCCGCTTCCTGGGCGGCGATCGGCCGGTGGAGCGGGTTGACGCCTCGGCCCCACCGGCGATGGATCTGCAGGTGGTGGTGACGGTGCCCGACATGGAGCACCCGCCGCCGCCCCCGCCGGAGACCCGGGTGACGGGCGGCGACGTGCTGCGCCAGGTGCCCTCGACCGCCCACCCCCTCAGCACGCCCGGGCTCGATCGCTCCGGGCTCTGGCCGAGCATCCAGGCGGCGGTGCTGGAGCTGGTTCAGTCCCACCACACCACCCTGGTCTTCACCAACAGCCGGCGGGTGGCCGAGCGACTGAGCCAGCGACTGAACGAGCTGTCGGAGGGCGCCGGCGGCGAGGCGATCGCCCGGGCCCACCACGGCAGCGTGGCGCGGGCCCAGCGCGAGGAGATCGAGGAGGCGCTGAAAGCCGGGGCCCTGCCCTGCATCGTCGCCACGAGCAGCCTGGAGTTGGGCATCGACATGGGCGCCATCGACCTGGTGGTGCAGGTGGCGGCGCCGCCCAGCGTGGCGGCGGGCCTGCAGCGGGTCGGCCGCGCCGGGCATCAGGTCGGGGTCACCAGCGTGGCGCGCTTTTTCCCGCGCTTTCGCGGCGATCTGTTGGCGATGACCGCGGTGACCCAGGCGATGCGCGAGGGCGACATCGAGCCCACCCACCTCATCGAGAACGCGCTGGACGTGCTGGCCCAGCAGCTGGTGGCGATGGGGCTAACCCGCACCTGGACGGTGGCCGAGGCCCTGGCCCTCTGTCAACGATGCGCCGGCTACCGCGGCCTCTCGCTGGAGCTCTTTGTGTCGGTGCTCGACATGCTGAGCGGCGGAGGGGGCGCGGCGCGGTCGGCGGGCGGGGAGGGGGTGACCGTCGATCTTCGGCCCCGCATCGTCTGGGATCGCGGTCAGGACAGCTTCTACACCCGGCCCGACGCCCGCATGGTGCTCTTCGCCAACCCCGGCACCATCCCCGATCGGGGGCTCTACCGGGTGGTGCGTGGGGTCGACGGCCCGCAGGTGGGCGAGCTCGACGAGGAGATGGTCCACGAGTCGCGCAAGGGCGACGTCTTTCTGCTCGGGGCCTCGGCCTGGCGCATCGAAGACATCCGTCCCGACAAGGTGGTGGTGAGCCCGGCCCCCGGCGAGCCCGGCCGGATGCCCTTCTGGAAGAGCGAGATGGAGAGCCGCCCAGCGGCCCTGGGCCGGCGGATGGGGGCCATCGCCCGGATGGTGTCTACGGGGAGCGCCGAGGCGGCGGTGGCCCACCTTCAGTCGACCGCCGGCCTGAACGGTCTGGCCGCCGACAACCTCGTCGCCTACCTGCGCGAGCAGAAGGCCTCGGTGGGGGTGGTGCCCTCCGATCAGGCCCTGGTGGTCGAGCGCTTCAAGGATGAGCTGGGCGACTGGCGGGTGGCGATTCACAGCCTCTTTGGCGGCCGCGTGAACGGACCCTGGGCCCTGGCCCTCTGCGCCCTGGTGGAGGGGCGCACTGGCAAGGGCCTGCAGCTGCTGTGGACCGACGACGGCATCCTCCTGCGCTTCGCCGATGGCGAGGCCTTGCCCACCGCCGAGGAGCTCTTCCCCGATCCCGAGCAGGTCGAGGCGCTGATCCTCCAGCAGCTCCAGCACAGCCCGGCCTTCGCGGCCCGCTTTCGTGAGGCGGCCGGCCGCGCCTTGCTGCTCCCCAGGCGGCGGCCGGGCGAGCGCAAGCCCCTGTGGATGACCCGCTTGAAGGCCCAGGACCTGCTGGGCACCCTGCGGTCGATGCCGCGGCACCCCGTCGTGCTCGAAGCGGTGCGGGAGTGCCTGCGCGACAGCTTCGATCTGCCCGCGCTGATCGAGCTGCTCCGCGGGGTGCGCGACCGGCGGATGCGCGTGGAGACGGTGGAGACCGGCCGGCCGAGCCCCTTCGCCCGCAGCCTGCTCTTTGGCTTTGTGATCAACAACCTCTATGTCGAAGACACCCCGGCGGCCGAGCGGCGCATGATGGCGCTGTCGGTCGACAAGGGGCTGCTGCGCGAGCTGCTCGGCCAGACCGATCTCGCCGATCTGATCGACAGCAGCGTGCTCCTCGCCGTGGAGACTGAGCTGCAGGCCCTCACGGCCGAGCGCCAGGCCCGCAGCCTGGATCAGGCCGCCGATCTGCTGCGGCGGCTGGGCGATCTGAGCGAGCCCGAGCTGGTCGCCCGCTGCGCCGAGGGGCAGGGCGCGGCCTGGGCTGCCCAACTGTGCGCCGACCGCCGGGCCTTGCGGGTGCGGGTGGGGGGCGAAGAGCGGCTGATCGCCATCGAAGACGCCGGCCTCTACCGCGATGCGCTCGGCGTCAGCCTCCCCGCGGGGGTCCCCCGCGCCTTCACCGTGCCGGTGGTCGATCCACTGCCCACCCTGGTCGCCCGTTGGGCCCGGGCCCACGCGCCCTTTGTGTCGGATCGCCTCGCCGCCCGCTTTGGCTGGACGGCGGCCCAAGCGGCGCTGGTGCTCGATCGCCTCGTCGAGCGGCGGCGCTTGGAGGTGGGGGACTGGGGCAGCGAGGCCCGCTACGTCGATCCCGAGGTGCTGCGACGCCTCAAGCGCCGGGCCCTGGCCGAGCTGCGCGGCGCCATCGAGCCGGTCAGCGCCGCGGCCCTCTGTCGCTTCGTCGCGCGCTGGCAGGGCCTCGTCGGCCCCCGCGGGGGCGGCCTCGGTCGCTTGCGGGAGGTGATCGCCCAATTGGAGGGCTGCGCCCTGCCCTGGAGCGAGCTGGAGGGGGTGATCCTGCCGGCCCGGGTGCCCGGCTACGCCCCCTCCGACCTCGATCTGCTCGGCGCCACCGGCGAGATCGTCTGGATCGGCGTCGGCGCCCTGGGGCCGGAGAACGGTCGGGTGGCCCTGCTGCGCCGCGATCGGGTGGCGGCCCTGG
>JBEIQK010000933.1:0-2360 GCA_040376505.1 Alphaproteobacteria bacterium
GGCCCTGGTGCAGGATCTGCTCTGGCTCAGCGTGCCCCGGGTGCCGCTGGCCCAGGTCGCCGAGGTGGCCGGCGTGGACGAGGAGATCGTGGTCTCGCACGCGCGCTCGCTGGGGATGGTGGGCGAGCGCTTCACCCAGCGTCAGGCCGAGCTGCTGCTGGTCTCGATCGACACAAACCCGGAGCGGGTGGCCTGAATGGCGGTCCTCCGAGCTGACATTGAGGCGGCGTTGGAGCAGGTCACGCGGCCCTTCCTCGTGTGGCTGACTGGCCTTCATGCTGCGCTGGGCGGGCGGACAGAGATTCGCGTCCTGCGCGACGGCGTGGTGTGGTCGACCCTCATCAGCCCGGAGGACGTGAACGCGCTGGTGGCCGCGCTGGTCCCCGCTGCGGCCTCGCCGCGGGAGTCCATCCCCCACGGTGATCATCCACGGTCGGGGGAGGCCAACGTGTATTTCAGTCTGGGCGCGGTGGCCCCCGAGGCGGGCCTGTTCACGGGCCTGCCCTTGCGGCGAACCCGGCGGACGGCGCGAGATGTACAGATCGTGGGCTCGCCCTGGTTTGTGGTGGATGTCGATCCGCTGCGCGAGCCAAAAGGGCGGTCGGCCACCGACACGGAGAAGGCCGCCGCCCGGGCGGTGGCCGAGGTGGTGCAGGCGGACCTCGCCGGGCGGGGGGTGGTGACGGCCCTGGCCGACAGCGGCAACGGATGGCACCTGCTGGCTCGTCCGTGGGCGGCGACGGGCGATCAGGTGCGCGGGCACGCCGAGCGCTGCAAGGCCCTCCTGCGGGCCCTGGACGGCCTCCATTCGACCGCGGCGGCGGTGGTGGACCGGTCGGTGTTCAACCCGGGACGGATCTTCAAGCTCTACGGCACGGTCGCGGTCAAGGGGAAGGATTCGCCCGAGGCGCCGCACCGGCTCTCCCACATCGACGTGGCCGCGATCCCCGCGGAGGGGGAGGTCTTCGAGCTGTTGAAGGAGCTGCTGCCGGCGCCGGCGACGCGGAAGGCGGTGGAGGCGGCGCACCGGCCGCCGACGCGGGGGAGGGGTGGGGACAACGAGGCCTGGCGCGCCTGGAGGCACGAGGCGCTGGCGCGCCTCGACCTGGGGCTGATCTACGGCGACCTGGTCACCGGCAAGCAGCGCGCGGGCTGGCTGGAGTGCCGCGATCCGGCCTCACCGAGCGGCGACCGGTCGCCCTCGGCAGGGGTGGCGGATGGCTTAGGGCAGGCGGAGCGGGGCACGTTCAAGAGCTTCCGCCGCGACACCACGAGCAGCGTCTTCGACTTCCTGGTGGAGCAGGGCCGCGCGTCGGACTTCATCAGCGCCTGCCGGCTCGTGGCGGAGATGACGGGCTGCGAGTTGCCGCCCTTGGCCAGGCTTTCCGAAGAGGCGCCGCCGGAGGACTTCGCCGCGGCCTGGGCCTCCACAGCCGACGCCCAGGCGCGAGAGAAGCTCCTTCGGGCGGCGGTGGTGCGCACGCTGGACCTGGGCGCCATCGAGCGATTCACGGCGTTGGAGCGTTTGCGGGAGGAGTCGGGGCTCACGCGGCGCGTGTTCGCTCAGGTGATCTCCGAAGTTCGCGCGGAGCGCCAGCGGGCCCTGCGGGCGGCGCCGACGGCGGCGAACCGTTCAGAGACTGTGCTTCCGGTGGTGGAGTATGTGGAGAACGTCGACAAGGTGGAGGACCTCGCGGCCCGTCTGTTGAACCTCCTGATCCCGACCCGCCGGTTCTTCCACTATGAGCATGGGGTGGTGCATGTGGAGCGGGGACGGGGGGTGGTGATGTTAAACGAACGCAGCTTCGCCGGCTTCCTGACGGCCCACCTGGAGGTGGCCATCGTTCAGGACTGGGGGGAGGGTCCGGTGCATCGTGGCTACGCGCCGCTGCCCCACGGTCTGGCCGCGGCGATGGTGCACAGTCCGCGCTTCCGAGCGCGGCTGCCGCGGCTGACGGCCTATGCCCGCTCTCCTGTCTTCGACCTGGAGTGGAACTTCGTCGGCACTTTCGGCTGGCATGAGGCGAGCGGCATCTTCTACGATGGGGCCGAGGTGCGGCCTCGGAAGGGGGACCAGGCGCTGCGGGCGGCCCTCGATGGCTTTGCCTGGAAGGAGGAGGCCGATCGGGTCAACGTCATCGGCGCCTTGCTGACGATGCTGAGCATCCCGCAATGGACGCGAGGTCACCCCTTCCTGGCCATCAACGGCAACAAGTCGGGTGTGGGAAAGAGCACCCTGGCGCAGGTTCTGGCGGTGATCATCGAGGGGCGCCTGCCAGCGACGGTCACCTATGTGCCGCGCGAGGAGGAGCTGGAGAAGCGCATCGCCACCCAGGTTGAATCGGGAGATCGCGTGGTAA
>JBEIQK010000974.1:0-2180 GCA_040376505.1 Alphaproteobacteria bacterium
GAACCTCGCCGCCGGGCCGGAGCACAACCCCGACCTCTACGCGCGGCTCTTGGACGCGCTGCTTGATCAGGGCGAGCTGGCCAACCACCACCTGCGCGCCCTGCTCGACGAGGCCGGGGCCGGCGAGAGCGGCCTGGGCAGCTACGCCGAGATGGCCGGGCTGCGCGGCGACGCCCAGCGGATCGGCGATCGCCTCGTGGCCACCCCGGGGGCCGCCTCGCGGCGCCTCGTCGCCGGAGATGGGCTGCTGGTCGCCCTCTCCGAGCCGATCTACCGCGCACGCCTCGAATCCCTCGCCGCCAACCAGCCCACCCTGCCCGCGCCGGCCTGGGTGCGGGCCTGGGATCTGCGCGTCTTTGGCCAGCCCCTCAGCGCCGCCAACGTCGGTGAGGCCCTCGCCGAGCTGATCGTCGGCGCCTCGCTGCGTCAGCTCCCGCGGGCGGGGGTGGCCGGTCCCGCTCTGCCGATCACCGACGCCCCCTTCTTGGAGGTGCTCGACACCCCCGGCCTGCCCCTGGCGATGCCGGGCTCCCTCCGCGAGCTGAGCGGCGGCCTGCCAGCGGCCAACACGCTGCTGCGGCGCCTCAAGCAGAGCCCCCTCGCGGTGCGCCCGCCCGACGCCCTGAGCCCGCGCATCCGCGTGCATGGCGGCCTGCTGCACCCCGGAGAGGCGCTGCCCAGCGTGATCCCCGACCAGTTCAGCCTGCGTCAGCGGGCGCTCGGCTGCTGCCCGGCCCTCGGGATGCTGGGGGGGCTGCTCACCCTGGCCCGGCGACCCGAAGCCCAACTGCGCGTGGAGCGGCACCCGGCGGGGCCCTTGGTTCGCCTGCGGGCGCGCCCGCTGGGCTCGCTCAGCGCCGTCTTCGCCGACTTTTGCGACGCCCAGGGCTGGCTGCTCTTCCGCCGGCCCGGCCGCAGCCTCACGAGCGGCGAGTTGGAGCGGGTGAGCCGCGCGCTCGGGATCAGCGTTCGCGTAGGCCGGCTGGTGCTCCTCGAAGAGAACCTCTTCGCGCGCCTCCAAGAAGACCCCGAGGCGGCGCCGGTCTACGAGGGCCTCTGCGCGCTGGCCGACCGCTTCGCCATCTGGCTGGAGTCGGCGGCCGAGGCCGCGCGGCCATGAGCGCGCCGCGACCTGGGCTCTTCGTCTACGGCACCCTGCTGCCCGGCGAGGCCAACGACGGCTTCCTCGCGGCCCTGCCCGGCGAGCCGGCGACGGCGAAGGGCCGGCTCTACCTGCACCCCGCCGGCTACCCGGTCCTGGTGCTCGACGCGGCGGCCGGGCCGGTGGAGGGCATGCTCTTTCGCGAGGTCGACGAGAGCCTGCTGCGGGTGCTCGACGTCTTTGAGGGAGTCGACGCCGGCCTCTACGATCGCGTCGTCACCGAGGTGATCGCGCGCAACGGCCCCCGGCCGGCCTGGGCCTACGCCATGACCCCAGCCACCGTAAAGCGCCGGCGGCTGGCCCTCTTGCCGGTCTCGAGCTGGAAGCGCTTTGCGCGCCGCTGACCGGCGGCGCGTCGAGGCCGGGATACGGCACCCCAGGCTGAGGTGGACATGCTTCGAAGGCTGGTGAAAGACGCCCTGCAGAGCACGGCCCGGCTGGCCGGCCGCGGCCTGCGCGAGCCCGCCCCGTCCACGCCAGCGCCCCCAGTACGCAGCGCGCCCGAACGCCTGCCCGCCCCCGCGGTGATGGCTGCGCCACCGCCGCCGGTGATGGCACCGCCTCCGCCGCCTGCTCCGGTGGTCACCCCTTCGCCGACGCCGCCCCCGGAGCCCGCACCCGCGCCGCTCCCCGCGATGACCCCTCCGCCGGCGGTCGTCGCCGCGGCGCCGGTCGGGCGCAGCCGACCGCCCTCCTTCACCTCCGGGGCCAACGCCGCCGAGCAGGGCGGGCTGCACCACGCCGAGGATGGCACCCCCTACTGGGGCCCCATCGACAACGAGTCGGCCCGGGCCCGCGCCGCCGGCCTGCGGCTGATCATCGACCAGCACGAGTGCATCAACTGCGGCACCTGCGTGGAGAACACCGACGCCGTCTTTGCCCTGCCCAATGAGGGAAAGGCCGTGGCCGTGCGGCAAGAAGGCCCGATGGACCTCATCCAGGACGCCATCGACGCCTGCCCGGTGACCTGCATCCACTGGACCGACGAGCCGTCGCGCTTCCCGCAGATCAACGACGC
>JBEIQK010000884.1:0-2575 GCA_040376505.1 Alphaproteobacteria bacterium
GAGAACAGCCAGCGCGCGGTCTCCACCGCGGGGAAGGCCACCACCTCGACGAAGCCCACCGTCCACACCGCCGCGGCGCCGACGAAGATGCCCACCCCCATCAGCAGCGCCTGGCCGCCCAGCTTGCCGGCCAGCCAGGCCGAGCGCTCGATGCGAAAGAGCGAGAAGCGGCAGCTCCCCGTGGCCAGCTCCCCGGCGATGGCGTCGGCCGAGGTGAAGACCACCAACACGGGTACGAGTGCAAGCGAAATCCACCCGTAGAAGAGCGCCAGCGGCGGCAGGCTCACCAGGACCCGCGCCACCTCTTCATCGCCGACGAGGCGCCGCACGATCCGGTGGAATTCCTCGCTGGCCATCAGGCTGCTGGTGAGCGCCCCCGGCCGGTCAACGGCGGCCACCTGCAGGGCGCCGGCCAGCGAGTTCTCGATCTCGCGCAGGGCCTCGACAAAGAAGCCCGCCGCCCCCGCGGCGCCGGCCACGTAGAGCAGCAGGAAGACCATCGCCTTGCGGGAGCGCACCGACTCGCCGAGGTCAAAGGCGGCGACCAGGGCCGCGTCGCGCAGCCAGACCCTCATGGATCCTCGGCCAGGGCGCGCTCCACCGCCGGCCCAAAGCCGCGCAGGTCGATGTGGTTCCAGACCATGCCGGTCTGCTCATCGAGCTGCGCCGCGGCTTCGGCGCCGAGGCTCCGGTCGAGATCGGCCTGGGCGTCGTCGAGGATCGCCGTGACGTCGCGGGAGATGGCCAGCATCTCGCGGGGCGTGGGCTCACTCCCCGAGACGTAGATCTCCATCAGGGTGTCGGCGTGGGTCATCAGCTCGTCGTTCATGTCGGCGAGGATGGCGTCGACCTCGGCCGCGCCCTCTTCGTCCAGCTCAGCGCCCTCCAGGAGGGCCTGCCGGGACTGGGCCCGGCGGAGCTCCTGGGCCTCGATCGCCATGCGGAATTCCTCCCGCCGAGCCCGGCGCGGCGGACCCTCTGCAGGGGGCGCGCCTTCAACCACCTCAGCGGTTGGGGGGGCTTCCTCGGCTGCACCCTCGGCGGGCGCCGGGTCCGGCTCGTCGGGGGCCTCGGCGGGCATCACCCGCCCCAAGCCGGGCAGCGCGTTGAGCGCGCGACCACCGCCGCGAGCTGGCCGGGATTGCGCTTCTTCGAGCGAGGTCTCGAGCGTCTCGATCTCCATGCGCGGGCGCACACCGCCCAGGAGGAAACCGATCACCACGCCGCCTGCCAACCAGCCGATCTGCTTCACGCGCCCTTCCGTTTGCTGCGGGCGCCACGCGCTGCGACGTGGCACCCCAGCGGGACATGGAGCGGCGACCCGCCACCGCTCCACACCATTCCCTAGAGCACAGCACCCATCTGGATGTAGGTCGCCTTGGCGAGTTGGGCATCGGTGGCACGACCCTGCAGGAGGCGCGCGGCGCCAGCACGATCGGCGGCGACGACGAAGAAGGGCGCGTCACCCCCCTCCACCATCACCTGCCACACGTAGGTGGTGACCGGCGCCGCGGCGGCCGGGGCCGGGGCGACCACCGGGGCCGGGGCAGCGACCGGGGCGGGCCTGGCGGCCGGGGCAGCCGGCGCGGCCGAGACAGCCGGGGCGGCCTGGGTGACCCAGCCGGGGGGCGGCGGGATCGACTTCACGACCTTCTTCTTGGGGGCGGCCGTGGCCGCCGGGGGTGCGGCGGGGGCCGGGGCCTCCACCACCGCCGGGGCCGGCACGGCCTCGACCACCACCGGGGCGGGCGGGGCTTCTTCCACCACCGGAGCCGGCGCAGGCGCGGGCTCGGAAGCGGTGACGACCTCGGCGTTGTCGAGGATGCGCACTTCACCGTGAGGGCTGGCCGCCTTGCGGCGGCGCGGGGCCTTGGGCTCTTCTGTTGTCGACTTCTGACTCACTTCAACCTCCCGCCCAGGGGCTACGTCTGAGCGAACAATTCGTCGGCGGCCGGAGGTCTCCCGGCGCGAGCGATCGGACCAGAGATCCGAAGGATCTTCTTCCTGCCTATCCAGCCAACGCGACCGATACCCCAGATCCTCCTCCACCCGAAGGGGTGGCCGGGAGTCTGGGATCGTTGGCTGGCGACCGGTGGAGGGCCGACGGATCACCTGGGGCTCGGCCAGATCGGGCCGGGTCCAGGGGCGTCGACCGCGGGGAGGGGGTCGAGGATCCCCCCGCATCGGCCGCGGAGGCGGCCGCTCCTCTTGGGGCTCGACCACCTTGGGAGTGGCGCGCGGGCGGAGCGGCGGCTGGTAGCCGCGAATCCCTGCTCGACGACGTTCACCCTGCACCGCCTCCACGGTCACGCCCGCATCGCGGGCGATCGCATGGTCGGGCAGCGTACCAAGCTGCTCGCGGAGGGGCGCCAGCGCGCTCACCCCGCTCTCTCGAACGTCGATCCCGCCGACCCGCACCGCGTCCCGGGCGAGCCCCCGCCGAAGACGACGAGGATTGGTCTGAAATCGACGCGCGACCTCTCGAACAGGCACACCCTGCACCACCCGTCGCACCGCCTCCGGCCACCAGGGCGCGTCTTGCGCAGCGCCGGGCGGGCTGGCTTCGACCAGGGCC
>JBEIQK010000841.1:0-2758 GCA_040376505.1 Alphaproteobacteria bacterium
CGGCGAGCCCGTCGCCGGTGAGGTCGGCGCCGCCCGACAGCGCGTAGCCAAACTGATCAGAGGCCAGCGACCCTTCCAGCGTGCCCTCCGCCGTCAGCGCGCCGCTGAGCGGGCCCAGCACCATCGCCACATGTCCCGTCGCCGTTGCGCTGCCCGACCAGTCCGGCGCGGCGCCGACGAGGTCCTCAAAGCCGTCTCCGTTCACGTCGCCCACCGCTGTCAGGGTCCCGCCAAAGGCCATCGCGTCGGCGCTGCCCTCCCAGGTGCCCAGCGCATCGGCAGGGCTGCCGCCGAGCGCGCCGGCCCCATCGAGCACCCAGACCAGCCCCCGATCGGCGCCCGAGCCATCGGCCCCGGTGCCGCTCACGGCCAGCTCGGCCACACCGTCACCGGTCAGGTCCCCCAGCACGGCGACCTCGGCGCCCAGCCCATCGCCTGCCGCCGCGCCGAGCCAGCTCGCCTCGGCGTCATCCAAGGTCAGGGTGTCAAAGAGCCCGCAGCCAATGGGCTCCTCATCGCAATTGTTGTCGATGTCATCCCCGCAGACCTCCGCCAGGAGCGGTGAGATCGCCTCGTCCTCGTCATCACAGTCATCGTTGTCGGCCGACCAGCCTTCGCCCGGGTCTTCACAGTCCGCCGAAGGGCTGAAGTCAGCGCCCACGCCGTCCCCATCGGCGTCGGGGTACCAGTAGTACATGGTCACCGTCTTGAGCGCGTCGTCACAGTCCCAGCCCCCGTAGTCGGCGCTGGTGTAGCTGTCGCCGTCCGCGTCGTAGTCGCTGCCCGACGCGCAGTCCTGGTTCACCCCATCGTACCAGACCTCGGTCGCGCCGGGGTGGATGGAGGCGTCGGTGTCGACACAGTCGCTGCTGCTTGAGGCCGAGCCCGGTGCGCCCGCGCAGACATAGACCCGGGTGGTCGACCCATAGCCATCCAGGTCCGCGTCGGTGTAGCGCCAGGATCCTCCCGTCGTGGGGGCGTCGTCGATGAGACCGTCGCAGTCATTGTCTACCCGGTCGCACGTCTCCGACTTGGAGGGGTTGACCGTGTTGTTGTCGTCATTGCAGTCGGTGCCACCGTAGTCGGCGGCGTCGAAGCCGTCCTCATCGGCGTCGTACTCATTGCTCGGGTCACAGTCCTGGTCGAACCCATCGTAGGGGATTTCTTCGACTCGGGGGTTCACCTCGGCGTTGGTGTCGTCGCAGTCATCGGCCCGCAAAGAGCCCGAGTACCCGTCCTCAACGCGGCATAGCTCCACCGGCCGCGAAGGGTCGCCCCGTCCATCGCCGTCGGCGTCGACATAGTAGACGGTCCCGTCGATCGGGTCCTCATCCACCGCACCGTCGCAATCATCATCGACCTCGTTACAGGTCTCTTCGGCGCCGGGATGAACATCGTCGTCGCTGTCATCACAGTCGCCGGCGACCGACAACCAGCCCGCCGGCTGAGCGCAGAAGGGGCGCGCCGCCGACCTGAGTCCGTAGCCGTCCTGATCCGCGTCGGGGTACCAAAGCTGAGCACAGGCCTCGGCATCCAGCTCGGAGAGGGCCGACTGACCGGCCAGCAAGATCTCATCGCCTCCCGTGTCACCCGCCTCCTCCCCACCCCGCTGCCGCGGCGCCAGGGGAATGTAGGTGATACAGGCCGTCAACAGAGGGACCAACATCAATGCACGCATGGAGACTCCAGATTTACCTGAAAAGAGAACCAAACCACCTACAGCACCGACAGCCCACCAAACAGGTACACGCCCCCGCCATTGGTGGCGCCATCATCCCCATAGGGCGCACCCACCACCACCTCGACGCTGCCGTCCTGATCGAGGTCCCCTGCCCTCAACGCCACGCCAAAGCTCATGCTGCTGCTGGCGCCGCCCAGCGTTCCCACCGCGTCACCGACGGTGAGGGAGCCGGAGAGAGGGCCGGCGAACAGGTAAACAGAACCGATCTTGCTGCCCGCGGCGTCGGTGGCCGACACGAAGAGGTCGTCCGCACCGTCCTGATCGACATCCCCACCGATGGAGACCTGTCGACCCAGGTACCGGCCCGAGGTGCCCGTGCCCACCGCCGTCGCCGCCGCGGCCAGGGTGGACGATCCCGAAGGTGCCCCGGAGATGACCCAGAAGGCACCGTAGCTGGTGGACTGGCAGCCATCGCCCAACACCAGGTCGCCCTGCCCGTCACCGTCCAGGTCGCCGCCGCCGTCCACCGAAACGCAGGAGGACAGGTTCAGGCCGCTCAGCGTGGCGTCGGCGTCGCTCACGCTGCGGTCCCCCGTAAAGGGCCCCGCGAAGAGGTAGGCCGCGGTTCCACCCGTCACCACCAGCTCGGCCTGCCCGTCGCCATTGAGATCCTCAACCATACCGCCCGCCAGGCCCAGGGCCCCGCCCGCGGCCGCCGGACGCACCACCGCCGCCGCAGCCGAGGCGCTCGCCGTCCCCGACCAGGCCTCGTCAAAGAGGTAGACGGCGCCGCCGCCGCCGTAGGTGTCATCGGCGCCATAGGCCCCCACCACCACATCGGAGTGGCCATCGCCGGTGAGATCGTGGCCCCCGTCCAGCAGACTCGACAGGTAGTCTCCCCCCACCGCGCCGACGAGGCTGCCCGAGGCCGAGAGCGTGCCCTGGAGCGGCCCGCTCAGCAGGAAGGCGCCCCCCACATCGGTGCCGCCTCCATCATAGATCGGCGATCCAACCAGCAGGTCATCAAAGCCGTCGCCGTCGACATCGCCGGCGGCTGAGAGGCTCCGGCCCAGCAAA
>JBEIQK010000547.1:0-4560 GCA_040376505.1 Alphaproteobacteria bacterium
GATCGACGCGGCGATCGCGCGCGAGGAGGGCTGAATGTCTGCGTCCATTGTCTTTCTACACGGCCTGGAGAGCGGTCCACGTGGCAACAAGGCCCGCCACTTCGCCGCCCGCTACGGCGCCCTGGCGGTCGACCTCGACACGCGCGCCGCGGTGGCGTCTTTTCAGGCGGCGGTGGCCGAGGGGGCGCCCTGGGATCACCGTCGGGCCGATCTGCGCGCGGCCTGCGCCAGGCCGCTGGAGCGGGCGCGGGCGGCGATCGGTCCACAGACCCGGCTGCTGATCGGCTCATCCTTTGGCGGGGCCCTGGTGATGATGCTGATGCGATCGGGCGACTGGCAGGGGCCGGCCTTGATCCTGGCCGGCGCGGGGCTCAAGCTGACCGGCGACCCCCGGCTGCCCGAGGGGGCGCGGGCGGTGCTGATTCACGGGAGGGGCGACGCGGTGGTGCCCCTGGAGGACGCCCGCGCCACCGCGGCGGCGAGCGGCCCCGGCGTCTGTCTGTGGGAGGTGGACGATGACCACCGCCTCGACGCCACCCTGCGCGGCGGCCTCATCGATCTCGCCGTGGCCTGGCTCACCGGCGCTTCGCCCAGCCCCAGTAGCCCACCAACGGCTGTTGGGCGGTGAGCTGCCGGTGACGGGCCTCCAGGGCGTCGAGGGCCTCGGCGCGCGCCTGACGCCGGCCGGCGGCCTTCTCCTGCCGGCGCTGGGCGATAAACTGGGCCCGCGCGGTGAGCAGGGCCGCTCGCTCGGCGATCAGGTCGCGCACGGCGGCCTGCAGGGGCGCCACCGGCGGGGGCGGCTGGCGACGAAAGCCATGGGCGGCCCCCAGGCGCGCGAAGAGGGCGGTGAAGGGCTCTCCCGAGAGGCGGCTCATGGCCTCCACGCAGCGGTGAAAGGCCATCCAGACGTGGCCGGAGGTGGCCTCCTCGCTTCCGAGCACATGGCGGGCGACGACGCGAAAGCGGGCCAAGGCGCACCTCCCGCCCCCTTCTACGCTGGCGGAGGGCCGGGCGGTAGCGGCGGAGTCCGTCGACAGGGGGGGTGACGGTTGTCAGGGCCTGTCAGGCGACTCGCCTGATCTTCCATTGGCACAACCTGTGCTACCGTGGGCTGTGCTCACCGACGGCCCGCCCATTCGGCCGTTTGAGCGAGGACCCCCACCATGCGTACCCCCAAGCGCTCCGCCGTCGCGCTGATCGCCCTCTTGCTCGCCTCGATCTCCCCTGTGCCCGGCTGCACGCCGCCCGGGTCCGACAAGGCGCCCGCCGCCGACACGGGCGGTGGGGCTGGGGTCGACACCGCGCCGCCCGCCGACAGCAGCGCCCCTGTCGACACCAGCACCCCCATCGACACCTCCACCCCCGAAGACACCGCCGCCGAGGCCATCTGTGAAGAGTGCGTGGTCTGGGCAGCCGCCAACGACGAGGAGTTTGAGGTCACCGCCAGCACCGACCCCTCGGACTGCGATGGCGACGGCTACACCAACAGCATCGAGGCCACCTACGCCTATGTGGACGAAGACGGTGCCTTGGCCTACACCAACGCCTGCCTCGCCGACACCGACAAAGACGGACTCGCCGACGCCGAGGAGCGCGGCTGCCTCAACCCCACCCTGGCCGACACCGACAGCGACGGCGTGAACGATGGCGACGAGGTGTCGGCCGGCACCGATCCCTGCGTGATGATCTGCGAGGCCTGCGTCGAGGAGGCCGAGGCAGAGGGCCTGCCCTTCACCGCGGTCTCGGCCGAGGACTGCGACGGCGACGGCATCGCCAACGCCGGCGAGACCGAGGGCCTGCCGGTCACCAGCGCCTGCCGGGCCGACACCGACTCCGATGGGCTCAGCGACAGCGACGAGACCGGCTGCGAGGACCCCACCAAGCCGGACTCGGACGAAGACGGCGTCGATGACGCCACCGAGCGGGCCTGGGGCTCCTCCTCCTGCGACACCGACAGCGATGGCGACGGGCTGCTCGACAACGAGGAGACGGCCGCCACGGTGGGCAGCGACGACGTCGATGGCGACGGCCTCTCCGACTACGACGAGGTGCGGGTTCATGGCACCGACCCGGCCGACGCCGACACCGATGATGACTGCTTCCCCGACCGCTACGAGGTGCTGGAGGTGGCGGTGACGGTGGGCCTCAACGCGGTCAACGACTCGGACTCATACAATGACGGCCTGCTCGATGGCGAGGAGGCCTGGGAGCTGCTCCATGACCCGGCCTACGCGGCGGAGTGGGACACGGCGCTGGGCTGCGGCTCGACCTATGTGTTTCAGGGCACCGACCCGGTGGACAATGACACCGATGACGACCTGCTGCTCGATGGCGAGGAGGTGCGGCCGGCCGACCCTGCGGACTACAGCTCCGACCCGCTGCTCGGGGATGTCGACGGCGACGGCCTGGACGACACCGCTGAGCGGGCGGCCGGCACCGACCCCTACAACCCGGACTCCGACAGCGACTGCCTGACCGACGGCGAGGAGGTGCTCACGGTGGGCACCAGCCCCACCGACGATGACCACGACAAGGACACCATCAAGGACGGCGACGAGATGGGGGTGGGCTGTGAGGCCTATGCGGCGATCACCGACCCCTTCGAGCCCGACACCGACTTCGACGGCATCGACGACAACGAGGAGCAGGACGGGACCTGGGGCTATGTAACCGATCCGACCTTGGATGACTCGGATGTGGACGGTCTCAAGGATGGGGCCGAGTACAGCGCGGGGACGCGGCCGGATGTGGGAGACACCGATGAGGATGGCTTTGGCGATGGGGACGAGGTCTCCTGGGGGGCGGTGAGTGGGGCCTCGGTGGCGCACTATGCGTTGGATGCGCTGTATCCGGAGGAGCTGGAGGGGGTGAACGATCAGGTGGAGTGTATGGCGGCGACGAGTCGGAGCTCCAACACGTTCATCACCGCGATGGGTGGGAGCAAATCCAAAGGAGACTATTACTACCTCTACTCAGAAAAGGCCTGGTTCTACGGTTCAGGCACTGAGTGCCTTTGCACCGTATCCCTCAACTATGTCCACCCCACCCCCATCACCGGCGCATCGGTCTGGATCGAGACCTCTGCCCACCACACCACGACCGGCTCCCTGACCCCCTCAGAGTGGGTCACCGATCAGAATCCCCGCGGCGTCGCCCTCTATCTGCCCTCCTTCAATGACAGCGTCAGTGACACGGGCTACCGTTACTCCCTCGATACGTCCACCGACTCTGACCAGAACTACGAGGAGACGGAAATGCCGGAAGGCTTTGAGTACTGGTACTCCTTCAATGATGATCCAACCATCGAAGATGCAACACCAGGCGTGACCTCCACCCACATCACAACCAGCGGCGACGCCGTCTTCGCCAATCGCCTGGGCGGCTCGGCGACCGGCGCCGTTCAGAGCATTCAGGTGATCGTCTCCAAACCCAACAACAACCGCGAAAACATTGCCTACTGCGGACACCTCTCCAACGACAATGACTCGCCCACCCGCCTCAAGGTGCGCCTGGACTGGTACGACACCCTCCGCACCACCGCCTCCTTCACCTCTTCCGGCACCCTGGGTCGCACCGAGTTCGACCTGCGCGCGCTGAGCGACAGCAATCGCCTGAACCCGATCCCGGTCCGTGGCACCCCCCGCTTCGCTGGCAGCCTGATCGTCGGCCTGCGGGTGGTGGACTGGCGGGGCACCGCCCGCCTGGAGCTGCAGGACGGCACGGGACGGGTCTTCTCCCTCGACCCCAGCCGCCCCCAACTGCGCCTCGACGCCACGCCCGTCGCCCTCGCCGGGGCAGCCTGGCGGGCCTATGACGCCGCCGGAAACCTGCGGCCCAACGGCCCCCTCGTCGAGGTCAAGCACCTTGGCACGGGAACGGTCGAAGCCACACCCCCCAACAGCGCATGGATCTCCTGGGCCCACCTCGATCAGTGGCTCAAGGCCACCGCCGGCCTCGACCTCGGCGCGCTCCTGCACCGCCAGCAGCCCGCCGACGCGGCGCCCTTCCGCCTCCAGCTCCTCGAGGCCCAGGACGGCCCCAACCCTGTTTCGCCCGCCCTGCGCATCGACATGCCCGGCGTCGGACCGGTGATGACCCTGCCGCTGCGCGCCCTCGACACCGACCGCTTCGCGTTCGAGATCGACCGGCCTGACCTGCGGCTCAGCGGCCAGATTCTGGTTATCGAAGAGGGTATGTTTGAGATCCGCATCTCCAGCGGCTCGATCGGTCGGGGCTCCCAGGCCCTGGTCCTGAAGGGCACCCAGCTCCGGCTGGGTCAGGGTACGGTCTCCTCCCGCGCCAACTAGCCCCCCAAAGGCCCGCCCCGGCAGGGGCGGGCCGTCGGAGCCCGCCATGATCCTCCTCCTCGCCGCCTGCCTCGTCAATGACGACCTCTACGCGCTGCGGCGCGCGGCCCTGCGCGATGACGACGGCGACGGCTTCGGCGAGGAGGACTGTGACGACCAGGACCCCCAGCGCTTCCCCGGCGCCCCCGAGGCCTGCGACGGGGAAGACGACGACTGTGACGGCATCATCGACGAAGGCGGGGTCGGAACC
>JBEIQK010000946.1:0-2319 GCA_040376505.1 Alphaproteobacteria bacterium
CGCCCCCCTCGCCCACGGCGCCGAGGGGCTCGGCGAGGGCGGGGCCCTCGGCCTTGTTGGGCTCGGCGGCGCCGGGCCAGTAGTTCACGCGCTCCACCGGGGTGGAGACCCACAGATCGCGTACCCGCAGCAGGGCGGCGAGGCCGACGCCCAGCAGCACGAAGAGGCTGCCCAGAAAGAGCGCCTGGCGCGGCGCTCCTTGGGCCTGGGCCTGCTCGTCGGCGGCGGGGCGGCGGCCCCCGGGCAGCAGGATCGGGCTGCGGCCGGCGTGGGAGCCCACGGGGTAGCCCCAGCGCAAGGGGCCTGGAGCGTCGGCGCGGCTGGCGAGGTTGGGCAGGTTGCCGCTGCGGCCGCCGATCTGCACAAAGAGCCGCTCGGGGGCGTGCAGCAGCCAGCCGACCCCATCGGTGACCCCGGCGGTCGTCGAGAAGGCCGTGCCCGACAGGCGGTTCGCGGCCTCGACCAGCTGCCAGTTGGGCACCAGCAGGGCGATGTAGCGGTCGGGATCTTCGGCGTCGCCCCAGGTGGGGTAGCGGATGGGCAGGTGGGCGGCGATGTCGAAGAGGCCCGTCTGGGCGCCGGCGCCGCCGAGCGGCACCTCGAGGGGCTCGTCGACGATGAGGGGCGCGTCGTCGAGGTGGGCCTGGATGCGGCTGCCGCCCTCGGCGGCCTGAAGGTCGATGCGCAGGCGGCTCCAGCGGGGCGCGGGCCCGGAGACCTCGACGCCATCGCTGCTCCACAGGGGCACCCGCCCGGGCGGCCGCAGGTCGCCGGCCTCAGCCGGGCAGGGGCGCAGCGAGGCGCCCCAGACATCCGAGGGCACCAAACGCAGGCTGCTCGAGGCCCCGGCCGACAGGCTTTGGCTGTCTTCGCCCTTCATGTCGAGGCAGGCGTCGGGCGGGCCGAGGAAGGCCGGCACCGGGTCGCGCTGGCCGCGGTAGTGCAGCCGGTGCGGGGCCACCGCCTCGGGAGCCCGCAGCAGCAGGGCCTCGCGGAGCTGGGTGGCGGTGCCGCCCCGCCAGGCCCGGCCGGTCTTGTGCTCCATGCACAGCTCCATCTCGAGCTGGGTGCGCACAAGCTGCTTGTCGGAGGCCGGCGCGCTGCCGGCGATCTCGATGGCGAGGTAGCGGGGCTCCACGAAGGGGGCGAGGGTGACGCGGTTCTTGTCGTCGCCCACCGACACCAGCAGGTCGTTGGGGTCGGGCAGGGGGGTGTCGACGCTGGTGCGCCGCAGCAGGATCGCCAGGGCCGGGGCCGTGGCGTTGGCCAGCACCTGGGCCTCCATCACGCCGAGGCCGTCGGGGGCCTTGGCCGGGCCGCAGCTCTCGCCCATACCCGGCGGCGACGACCAGACCCAGGTGGGGGCCGGGTCCGCCCCCTCCTCGGTGGGAAAACCAAAGCCGCTGGTGTCGTAGAGGCCGGCCAGCTCCCACTTTCCGGCGAAGGCGAGGCCACAGAGCAGGGCGATCACTGGGCCTCCGCGTAGTCTTGGAGCTGCGGCGGCCGCAGGGAGAGGGGGTTGCTCGGCAGCAGGGGGGCCCCCACCTCCAGCTCATAGGCCCGGGCCACCCCCTCGGCGGAGACCACGATGACATCGCCGTGGATCAGCTCCACCCGGTCGGCGGTGGCGTCGATCACCTGGATGCCCTCGGCGTGGACGGCGGCGTCCCACAGGTAGGTGGCCCGGGCGTCGCGGGTGCGGCCCCCCAGGCGCGGGAAGGGCCGCAGCACCACGATTCGCCGCGCCTGGGCGTCTTCATCGCTGAGCAGGGCCGTGTCGCTCCGCGCGCCTAAGTGCAGGGTCAGCACCTCGGTCTGCACTCCGCCGGTGAGCGGGTCGGGGTCGAAGGAGGCCATCCCCAGCACATGGGCCGCGGGGATCGGCGTCGCGGGCGGCCAGAGGGGCTGGATCGGGTCGTCAAAGGCCGTGATGCGCGCCGAGCGCACCGGCACGATCCAGGGGTGAAGGCTGCGCGAGCGCTTGAGCCGCAGCGGATCAAAGCGCAGGGCCCCCTCGGGCGGCCGCTCAAAGCCCACCGCCTGGGCCTCGGGCACGGGATCGGCGCCGCCCTCGGGCAGCACCTCGTGGAGCAGGCAGCCCACCGCCACCGGCTCGGGGCTCCGCCAGAGGATGCCGGCCCAGGCCGCCACGAAGAGGGCGCCCACCCAGGCCTCGGCGAAGCCCACCGGCTGGCTGGAGAGGGCGGCGTAGACCAGCAGCACGACGAAGTAGCCGAGCGAGGGGCCGAAGAGGGCCAGCACGGCGTCGAAGGGCAGCAGGCTCGGCCGCTTGCCGTCGCGGCGCCCGGCGGCCACGCG
>JBEIQK010000381.1:0-6083 GCA_040376505.1 Alphaproteobacteria bacterium
CAGCCGCACCTCGGCGCGCTCGTAGGCGTCGCCCACCTTCACCTGCACGAGGCCGCCCACCGCGTCGGTGGTGGGCAGGGCGCCGTCTGGCGTGAAGGCCTGCCCCTCGATCACCACCAGCAGCCCGCCGCCGGCCTGGGCGGTGGCCGTGGAGGACAGCACCATCCAGGAGCCCTCGACGATGGGCGTAAAGACCGGCCAGGTGCCCGGACCCACGGTGAGATCGATACCCTGGCCGATCGGCTGGATGAGGAAGGCGGCCTGGAAGGGCTTCTCGGCCTGCAGCGCGCTCACCGAAAGCGCGGACTCCACGGCGAAGCTCTTGACGGTCAACAGATCGGTGGGGTGCTGGGCCGCATAGTGCGCAAAGAGCGGCGCCACCGTGCTCGGCGCCGGATCCCCCACCGGCAGCTCCAGCTTGAGGCTGGCCGAGCCGGGGATGCAGGAGGTCTGGCAGACCAGCCAGTTCGCCTCGGCGGCGAAGGAGGCGGCGCCGCTCAGACTGTCGGGCAGCTTGATCTCGGTGAAAAAGAGCACCTGGTCGTCGTAGCCGTAGGAGACCAGCGTGTCGGCCTGGAAGCGCTCGGGCACCGGGAAGGCCACCGGGCCCACTGTGGCCCCCGTCGGGGCTGTCCAGGCGATCTGCGTGGGGAGGCCGATGTCACCGGGCGAGCGCCAGTAGGTGTGCCAGCCCTCTTGCTGGACCAGCAGCACGCCGAGGCGCAGGCTGCCGCCGGGCTTCACGGCGGTCTGGTCGGCGATGAGCCAGGCCTCGACCGGGTGGGGCTTGCCCTGCGGATCGAGGGTCTTCACGTGGGCCGAGTCCGGCACCCCCGACAGATCCACCGTCAACGGCGCCGGACGCACCCCGGCGTAGAGATTGGCGTGACCGGCGGCTGCCGGTGCCGGCCCGCCGCCGCCCGCCGTGCTCACCAGGGCCACCTTGTCTTGCCCCGGCGCGATGACCTCGCCCTTCACCGGCGCCGCGCCGCCCCCCGGCACCGTGACGCTCAGCATCACCGTCTCGGTGACCGGCATGTAGCAGAGGCTCTTCTTGCAGCCCTGGTAGGTCACGCTCAGTTGGGCCACATAGGTGCCCGCGGCCTTCGGCGCGGTGACCGGAACCTCCAGGATCACGTCGTAGGGGTACTCTTCGCGGGTGGCGTCCGGATTGGCCGGGTCAGGGACCATCAAGCCCTTGGGGTAGCTCACCGCCCCTAGAGTGAGGCCGCCCGCATCCACCACCGCCACATTCATCATGTCGCGGAAGACGTGAAAGCCCTCGGGCACCACCACGGTGATGCGCGCCGTGCCGGAGCCCGCCGCCGACACCATCGTAGGCGCCGTCTCCACGCGAAAGGGGTTCGGAGCGCCATAGGCCGGCGCGGCGACGCTCAAGCAGAGCAGCAGCAGGAGCCAGAGGACGGAGCGGAGGCGCTTCAAGCATCACCCATTTCGGTTGGAGGCCAACCCTGTGCAGGCGTACAGCACTAACCAGGAGGGCCCAGGCACGCCGCCGCGTCGACAAAGGATGACCCAGGCGGCCGGGCCAAGCCTGTGAATTCCCTGTACACCGAAGGCCTGGGTGACCAGGGCCGGCGGTCCCGTTAGCCCGCCGCCGATGTCGCACCCCCAATCACCGCTGACGCCGGCCGAGCGCGCCCGCGTGGTCATCGTGATCCCGGCCCTCAACGAGGCCGGCAGCATCGGCGAGGTGCTCCAACGCCTCCCGCCCGGGGTGGCGGTCTTCGTGGTCGACAATGGCAGCACCGATGCCACGGCCCACCTCGCCCTTGAGGCCGGCGCCACCGTGATCTCCGAGCCGCGACGCGGCTACGGGCGCGCCGTCCAGGCCGGCATCGCCGCCGCCGCGGCCCGCTTTCCGGCCGACCAGGCCCTGGTGATCCTCGACGCCGACTGCGCCGACGATCCCGACCTGCTCCCCGCCCTGGTGCGGCCCCTGCTCGCCGACGAGGCCGACTTTGTGCTCACCGATCGCACCCGCGACGCCGAGCCCGGCGCCCTTCTGCCCCACCAGCGAGCCGGAAACCGGCTGGCCACCACGCTGATCCGCTGGCAGTCCGGCCACCGCTACGCCGACATGGGCCCCTTTCGGGCCCTGCGCCTGGGCGCCCTGGTCGACCTCGGCCTGCGCGACCCCACCTATGGGTGGAACGTCGAGATGCAGCTCCGCGCCGTGCAGGCCGGCCTGCGCATCCGCGAGGTGCGGGCGCCCTACCGTCCGCGCGTCGGCCAGTCCAAGATCTCCGGCACCCTGCGCGGCAGCGTGGCGGCCGGCGCCAAGATCCTCTGGTCGGTCTGGCGCTACCGATGATCGGCCGGGTCGTGATCTTCACCAAGGTGCCTCTGCCCGGCACCGTCAAGACGCGCCTGATCCCGCGCCTGGGAGCCGAGGGCGCCGCCTCGCTGCACGCCGCCCTGGTCGAGGAGACCCTTCGACGGGTCGAGACCACCGATCTGCCCGTCCTCATCGCCCTCTCCGGCCCCCTCGACCACCCCTGGGCCCGCGCCCTGGCCCGCCGCCACGCCCTCTGCGCCCAGGGCGAAGGCGACCTCGGCGACCGCCTGGCCCGGCACCTCTGCGGCACCGAGCGGCGCCTCGCCTTGGGCACCGACTGTCCGCTCTTCGAGCCGCGCCTGCTGGCGCGGGCCCTCCACGATCCGGCCGACGTCGTCTTCGGCCCCGCCGAGGATGGCGGCTACTGGACGGTGGTGGCAGGCGGTGACCGGCCTGACGCGGCGCCGATCTTCCGCGAGGTCCCCTGGTCTACCCAGCAGACCCTCTCGGTCAGCCTCCACCGCGCCCAGGCCGCCGGCTTGACGGTCGGGTGGCTGCCCCCATGCTACGACATTGACGACCCCGCCGACCTGGATCGGCTCGCCGCCGACCCAGCCTGCTCCCCTTCCCTCCTCCCCCTCCTCGGTCCTGCTGATGCCCCTCGTCACTGAGCTCCCCTCGCCTCTCCGCACCGTTCACATCATGGGAATTGGCGGCACCGCCATGGCCGCCCTCGCTGGCATGCTGGCCGACGGCGGTCACACCGTCACCGGCTCGGACGGAAACAAGGTCTACCCGCCGATGAGCGACTACCTCGCCCGGCTCGGCATCACCGTGATGGAGGGCTTTAAGGCCGAGAACCTCGACCACAAGCCCGATCTCGTCGTGGTCGGCAACGTGGTGCGTGCCAGCTACCCCGAGGCCCAGGCCCTGCTGGCCTCCGACCTGCCCTACCTCTCCTTCCCGGGGTTGCTGGGCGCCCGCTTTCTCGCCGATCGGCGCAGCATCGTCGTCGCCGGCACCCACGGCAAGACCACCACCACCGCGCTCACGGCCTGGCTGCTCGAGGCCGCCGGCCGGAATCCCGGCTTTCTGGTGGGCGGCGTGGCCCGCAACTTCGACCGCACCGCCCGCGCCGGCAGCGGGCCGCAGTTCGTCATCGAGGGCGATGAGTACGACACCGCCTTCTTCGACAAGGGCCCCAAGTTCTTGCACTACCGGCCCCAGACCGCCATCATCACCAGCGTGGAGTTCGACCACGCCGACATCTACCGCGACCTCGACCACTACAAGAGCAGCTTCTCCCGCCTCGTGGCGATTGTCCCGCCGGGTGGCTGCATCGTCGCCCGCTGGGATCACGACGATGTGGTGGACGTCGTCAAGGACGCCACCTGTGAGGTGCGCCGCTACGGCCCCGGCCAGGACTGGGAGGGCCGCATCGAGGCCATCGACACCACCACCGGCACGATGCGCTTCTCGGTCCTGCGCGGCGGCCAGCGCTTCGGCACCTTCCGCAGCATCCTGGTGGGCGAGCACAACCTCAACAACCAGGTCGCCGCCGTCGCCGCCCTGGAGCGCGAGGGCCTCACCCCCGAGGAGCTGGCCCATGGCTTTGAGACCTTCGCCGGCATCAAGCGCCGCCAGGAGGTCATCGGCGAGCCCGGTGGGGTCACGGTCCTCGACGACTTCGCCCACCACCCCACCGCGGTCGACGTCACCCTGGCCGCCCTGCGCCTGCGCTTTGGCGGCCGGCGCCTGTGGTCGATCTTCGAGCCCCGCAGCAACACGAGCCGGCGCAAGGTCTTTCAAGACGCCTACGCCGCCGCCTTCTCCGCCGCCGACATCGTCGTCGTGGCCCCACCGCCCGACGCCGGCGGCATCGCCGTCGACGAGCGCTTCGACGCCGCCGCCCTGGTGGCCGCCCTGCGCGCCGCCGGCAAGGAGGCCTTCCTCTGGGGCCAGGGCGCCGAGAGCCCCGAGCAGGCCGCCGAGGCCATCGCCGCCCAGGTGAGCGCCAACGCCATGCCCGAAGACGTCGTCGCGGTGCTGAGCAACGGCGGCTTCGGCGGCCTGCACAAGAAGCTGCTGGCCCGGCTCGGCGCCCGCTTCGGCGCCTAAGGCAGGAAGGCCATCAGGGTCTTCTGCAACGGCTCGGTGAAGAAGGGGATGGTGGAGGCCGGCTGCCCGGCCGCCAGCGCCCCGGCGAGCCCGCGGGCGAGGCGGGCCTGATCGGGCAGCTCTTCGAGATCGTAGAGCTCGGCCGCGACATCGAGGGCCAGCACCCAGGTCTCACGCGCCAGGGGCACGCCAAAGACCCGATCGATCGCCTCGGCCACGAGGCCCTCGACGCGATCGAGGCGCTCCTCGCCCTCACCCTGAAGATCGAGCACCGCCGACAAGGCGCTCTGCACATCGGCCTCGTCGAGCATCGGGGTGATCGGGCCGATCCCGCGCGACAGCTCGGCGCTGCGGACCACCGCCTCGTCGGCCCCCACGCCCGCCGCGCGCGCCGACATCGCCTTGAGGCGGGCCATCTGCAGCGCGAAGGGGTCGATGTTCTCGACGAGGTGCCCCCAGCCCGGCAGCTTGCGGCCGCTGGCCTGCAGGGCGCGCTCCACCACGCTCAGGCCCAGCGCGAAGGGGACCTCCACGAGGCCCTTCTGGCTGCGCAGGGTGTAGAGGAAGTTGCGCGCCTCGGCCCGCGGCAGGTGGGCGTGGTTCTCTTCGAGGTAGCCCTGGGCTGCCCCGGCGATGCCCATGCAGACGATGGCCTCGGTGCCCGAGAAGCTCATCAGCACGAAGGGGAAGTAGCCATTGCCGCCCGGCAGCCCCAACAATGCGCGCGGCGGCTGCACCTCGATCGCCTCGGCGGCGAGGCCGGCCACCTTGGGCGCCCGGGCCGCGCCGACGGCCACGCCAGCGCTCTTGAGCTTGTGCAGCGCGGCGCCGGCCGCCTTGCGAACGGCCTTGTTGTCGGCCGCCTGGGCCGCGAGGAGCCGCTCGGTCAGCCCCAACTGCCGAGCCGCCTCGACCACCGCGAGGGCCGTTTCGGTGGAGAGCGTGTGGATCGAGCCTTCGCCCCGGCGCAGCCAGGCGGCTGCGGGGCCAACGGCGCCCTCATCGAGGAGGAGGGCCACCAGTGAATTGTCGACGCTGCCCTTTGCCAAGAGGACTCCTGTGGTGCGGCCTCAGGCCGGCTTGGAAGTGAGCTGGTTCACCGTGATGGCGGCCATGTTGACGATGTCCGGCACTGTCGACCCCAGGGCCAGGACGTTGACCGGCCGCGAGAGCCCGACGATGATCGGCCCCAGCGCCGTGGCGCCGCCGAGCTCGCGGAGCAGCTTGTAGGCGATGTTGCCGCTCGACAGCCCCGGAAAGACCAGCACATTGGCGCAGCCGGCCACCGGGCTGAAGGGAAAGTCCAGGCGGGCCATCTCTTCGTTCAGCGCGGTGTCGGCCTGCATCTCACCGTCGATCAGCAGCTCGGGCCACTTCTGGTTGACGATGGCGATGGCCTCGCGAACGGTGTCGACAATGGGGTCGCCCTGGGCCTCGCCAAAGTCCGAGTAGCTGAGCATGGCCACCCGCGGCTCTTCGCCGAAGGTCTGGGCCACCCGCGCGGTGTTGATCGCGATCTGCGCCAGCTTCTCGCCGTCGATCTTGTAGTTGACCGTACAGTCACCAAAGAAGATGCGGCGGTCCTTGAAGAGCATGCAGTAGACGCCGCTGATCACCTGCCCGCGCTTCTCGGCGCCCAGGATCTGGATCGCCGGACGAATGGTGG
>JBEIQK010000853.1:0-2702 GCA_040376505.1 Alphaproteobacteria bacterium
CTCGTGATCGCGCAGGGCGCCCAGCAGCAGCAGATGGCGGGTGCGCGGATCGGTGATCAACAGATGGAGGATCGACAAGGTCGCGGCGTCGGCCCACTGGAGATCGTCCAGGAAGAGCACCAGCGGCGCGCCGGGGCGGGCGATGGCCTGGAAAAAGCCCACCAGCGCTTGCTGGGCGCGCAGCTCGGCCTCTCGCGGCGGCAGGGGCGGCAGGGGCGGCAGCGCCCCCATCAGCACCGCCGCCTCGGGCAGCAGATCGATGATCACGCGCCCCTGGGCCCCCAGCAGGCTGGCCAGATCGGCGCGGGCCGCCTCCAAGGCCGCGGCGGGCTCGGCGCAGACCTGATCGACCACCGCGCGAATGCACTGGACGAGGCCGGCGAAGTGCCGGTTTTGAAGCTGGTTCTGTTTACCGGCGGCGAAGCGCCCCGAGGCGGCGGTGGTGGGCCGGTGTACGCCAAAGACCAGGGCCGACTTGCCGACCCCGGCGTAGCCCGAGACCAGCCAAAGCTCGGCGGCCCCAGCGACCACCCGCCCAACGGCATCGGCCAACGCGGCCTCTTCGCGGCGGCGGCCGTAGAGGCGGCGGGGGGGCTTGAGCTCGCGGGAGAAGTCCCGCGCCCCGATGACAAAGGAGCCCGGCGCTTCGCCGAGCAGCCGCTGCAGGTCCCAGGCGAGGCCCTCGGCGCTCTGGTAGCGGTCTTCGGGGCTCTTTTCGAGCAGGCGCATCACCACGGCCTCGACCCCGGCGGGCAGGCCCGGCAGACGCTCGCGCAAGGGCCGCGGCAGCATCGCCATGTGGTGGTGGATGAGCGTGAGCGGATCGGCGTCGGTGAAGGGGGGCTCGCCGACCAGCAGCTCGTAGAGGGTCACGCCGAGGGAGTAGAGGTCGCCGCGCCCGTCGAGGGTGAGCGTCATCCGGCCGGTCTGCTCGGGCGAGATGTAGCGTAGGGTGCCGGCCGAGGAGGGGGCCCGCGCCAGGGCGGTCGCCTCGCGCGACAGGGGGCTCGCCTGGTCGAAGTCGATGATCTGAACGCGGTGGCCTTCGTTCTCGATGAGGTTGGCCGGCTTGATGTCTTTGTGCAGGATGCCCTCGCCATGCAGGGCGGCGAGGCCCTGGGCGGCGGCGAGGCCCACCCGCAGCGCGTGCTCGACCGACAAGGGGCCCACCTGAACCGCCCGATCGAGGGAGCGCCCGCCGATGTCCTCGATCAGCAGCACCGGACGGCGCTCCACCTCGAAGAGATCGAGCACCCGGTTGAGCTGCGGGTGGTGCAGCCGCTGGCCCAGGCGCCAGACGAAGCGGAAGGTCGCCAGCTCGGCCGCCGTGGGCGCCTCGCCCACCAGTGCCTTGTAGATCACCGGCTGATCGTCGGCGATGCGCCGGGCGCGCACCACAACGCGGCTGGGACTTCGATCAAGGATCTCCAGGGGCACGAAACCAGGGATCAGGGTCATGAGCCTTCCAAGTCGGTCGAAGTCGGCGGTTGAGGGTTCAGGGCGCGGCCGGTGGCGGGCCCTTCAAGACTTGATTCATGGCGGCGCGGAGCCCGGCGGCGAGGCGGATTGCATGGGGATCGCGGATCATGCCCAGGTGGTCACCGCTGACCGGTACCACCTCCACTCCCCCCAGGGCCAGCGCATCCCATCCCAATGTGTGGGTCCATCGCGCCTTTTCAATCCGCGGTTGACGCGACCAGTGCTCGCTCTTGAAGAGCACCACGCCGCCCTTGCGCGGCAAGGGCGCGTAGCGCAGGGTCTCGCGACAGTGGATCTTCGCCAGCTCCAAGAGCGGCCGCATCGCCGGCCGGCCCATCACGAGGTTCTGGGCGTCGTCGGGGAGCAAGGTGGCCAGGGCGGCCCGCTCCAGCAGGCCCCGCCACTGGCGGAGCGAGGGGCGCAGCGCCTCCCGGTCGCCCAGCGCGAGGTAGTCGCGCAGGTGCTGCAAGAAGGAGCGCCCCTCCGGGCCCACCGCGAGGCTGGCCAGGGTGCGAAGGCCGGGGCGGTTGCCTTCGACCGGCGCCACCTCATCCATCAGGGCCACCAGCGGCACGCGCTCGCCGGCGGCTTCGAGCTGCAGCGCCATCTCGTAGGCGAGGTAGCTGCCAAAGGAGTAGCCCGCGAGGAAGTAGGGCCCCCGCGGCTGCACCGCCCGGATGCCCGCGACGTAGCGCGCCGCCATCGCCTCGACGGTGGGGTCGGCCGCCTCCTGGCCGTCGATGCCGGCCGCTTGGAGCCCGTACACAGGCTGATCGTCGCCCAGCGCGCGGCTGATCGGGATGTAGGGAAAGACCACCCCGGCGAGGGGATGGGCCAGGTAGAGCGGCGGCCGGCTGCCGCTCCGCCGCAGGGGGACGAGGCAGGCCGGCAGGGCGGAGGCCACAGCGGGGCGCGGGGCCACCGAGGGCAGCAGGGCCGCCATGCGGGCCGGCGAGAAGGCGGTCCAGGCCGCGCCCGGCGGCAGGGTCACCCCCCGATCGCGCTGCAGCCGCTCGACGAGGCGCAGGGTGAAGAGCGAGTCGCCACCCAGGGCCGGAAAGTCATCCTCCATGCCCAGGCCCGTCATCCCCAGCAGCTCTTCGCAGAGGTCCAGCACCGCCGCCTCGGCCTCGCCGCGGGGCGGCACGGGCGGCTCGGGCAGGGCCGGACGCGGCGCCCCCAGCGATCGACGCGCCGGGGCGCCTCGCGGCGGGGCCGGCGCC
>JBEIQK010001090.1:0-1734 GCA_040376505.1 Alphaproteobacteria bacterium
ATGCCCACCCTGCGGGCCGTCCTCGCGATTGGGTCTCTCTCCGACGCCGAGACGGGGGCCGAGGCGATGCTGCTGCGCCAGTCGGGGGCGGCCGCCGAGGCCATCCTCGGCGACGCCAGCGCGCTCGCCGACCGGGCGGAGGCCTTCGCGCGGGTGGACTACGACTTCCTCTACGACACAGCGCGGCACCTCTTCTCCATCGGCTTTAATGTCTCAGACCACCGCCGCGACGTCGGCTGCTACGACCTGCTGGCCTCTGAGGCCCGCATCGTCAGCTATGTGGCCGTCGCCCAGGGGGAGGTGCCCCAGGCCCACTGGTTCGCCCTCGGGCGGCTGGTGACCTCGGTTCGCAATGAGGTCGCCCTCCTGTCGTGGAGCGGCTCGATGTTTGAGTACCTGATGCCCTTGTTGGTGATGCCGACCTTTCCGGGCACCCTCCTGCACCAGACCTACCGCACCGTGGTTCGCCGGCAGATCGAGTACGGGGAGCAGCTTGGCATCCCCTGGGGGGTCTCCGAGGCGGGCTACAACGCCACCGACACCAACTTGAATTACCAGTACCGCGCCTTTGGGGTGCCGGGGCTTGGCTTCAAGCGCGGCCTCGCGGAAGACCGGGTGATCGCACCCTATGCCTCGGCGATGGCCTTGATGGTGGACCCGCAGGCGGCCCTGGCCAACCTGCGGTGGATGCGCGAGTTGGGCTTTGAAGGGCAGTACGGCTTCTACGAGGCCATCGACTACACCCCCTCGCGACTGGCCCAAGGGCAAACCCACGCGGTGATTCAGTCCTACATGGCCCACCACCAGGGAATGAGCCTGCTGTCGATCGTCTACGCCCTGCTCGACCGCCCGATGCAGCGGCGCTTTCAATCCCATCCGAGCTTCAAGGCGACCGAGCTCCTGCTGCACGAGCGGGTGACCAAGCTGGTGCCCCTCTATCCCCACGCCCGGGAGGTGACCGAAGGGGCGCCCTCCCAGGATGTCGCGGCGGCCGAGCTCTTCGTGTTGAAGACGGCGTCGACCCCCCACCCTGAAGTCCACCTGCTCTCCAACGGCCGCTACTCGGTGATGGTGACCAACGCCGGCGGCGGATACAGTCGGTGGAAGGGCCTCGCCCTCACCCGCTGGCGGGAGGATCCGACCCGCGATGACTGGGGCACCTTCTGCTATGTGCGCGATGTGTCGAGCGGAGAGACCTGGTCGGTGGCCCACCAGCCGACGGGCAAGGTGGCCGAGGTCTACGAGGCGATCTTTCCTCAGTCCCGGGCGGAGTTCCGCCGGCGCGACCACGGCATTGACACCCACACCGAGATCGCCGTGTCGCCGGAGGATGACATTGAGCTTCGGCGATTCACCCTGTTCAACCGGTCGAGCCGACGCCGCACCCTGGAGCTGACCACCTATGCCGAGGTGGTGCTGGCTCCCCCGGCGGCCGACGACGCGCACCCGGCCTTTGGCAACCTCTTTGTGCAGACCGAGATCCTCGCCCACAAGCAGGCCATCCTCTGCACCCGGCGCCCCCGCGACAACGACGAACAAGCGCCGGTCTTGCTCCACCTCCTCGTGGTTCATGGGGCGATGGAGGGGGTGATGCGCTTCGAGACGGATCGCCGCACCTTTATCGGTCGTGGACGCAGCGCGGCCTCCCCCGTTGGCGAGCTGAAGGGCACGGATGGCTCTGTCCTCGACCCCATCGTGGCGATTCGCTGCCGGGTGACCCTGGCCCCCGAGCAG
>JBEIQK010001141.1:0-1548 GCA_040376505.1 Alphaproteobacteria bacterium
CCGGGCAGCCGGCCATCCAGGCCCGGGCGACCGCCAGATCGCGGGCGTGGTAGCGCACGCCATCGTCTTGCTTGTAGGAGTCATCGTGCTCTTCGTCGACCACGATGAGGCCCAGGCGCCGGAAGGGGGCGAAGAGGGCCGAGCGCGCCCCGACGGCGATGGCGGCCTCGCCGGCCCGGATGCGCCGCCACTCCCGCAGGCGGGCGCTGGGCCCGAGGCCCGAATGCAGCACCGCGACCTGATCGCCAAAGCGATCGCGAAAGCGCCCGCAGAGCTGCGGCGTCAGCGCGATCTCGGGCACCAGCACGAGCACCTGGGCCCCGCTGGCCAGCACGGTGGCGGCGTGCTGCAGGTACACCTCGGTCTTCCCCGAGCCTGTGACCCCGTGGAGCAGGAAGGTGCCCTTGGTGGCGGCCCGCAGGGTGGCGAGGACCGCCGCCTGATCGGCATTGGGCTCGGGGATGGGGGAGGGGAGGGTGCTGGGCGGCCCGAAGACCGAGCTGCGATCCTCGCGCTGCTCCTCGATCACCCGCCCCTGCTCGACGAGGCGCCGAATGGCGGCGCGGGCGCCTTCGCCTTCGAGGGCCACCAGCGCGTCGAGCTCGAGGGTGCAGTCGGGGGCGCCGCCCAGGCGGGCCAAGACGCCGCGCATGCGGGCCCCGTCGGTGCGCGGGCCGGCCTCCGGCGAGCCGGCGAGGCGAAGGAGGGTGACCTGGACGCCGGGCTCGGGCGGGGCGAGGTCTTCGGGCTCGATCAGTTGGGCGCGCAGCAGGGCGTCGAGGGCCTTGTCGACCTCCTCGGGAGGCAGCTCGCCGGCCAGGGCCCGCTCGATGCCCGACCGCGTGCGGCCTGGGCGGGCGACGACCTCGCGGAGCACGGTGGTGCGGGGCCCTTCGGCGAGGCGGGCGTCGCCCAGCGCCTCCATCGCCTGGGCGCCGGCGGTAAAGACCCGCTTGCCGCGGCCCTTGTAGGGCGGTGGCAAGGCGGTGGCGATCACCTCGCCAAGGCCGGAGAGGTAATACTCGGCGGCCCACTTCAAGAAGGCGAGCTGCTCGGGGCCCAAGGCTGGGGCGGGGTCGACGAGGCGCTCGATGCGCTTGATGTTCTCGACGTCGGGCTCGGCGATGAGCTCGATGACGGTGCCGGTGATCTTGCGCGGCCCAAAGGGCACCACCACGCCATGACCGGGCGTCAGCTCCATCCCTTCGGGGATGGCGTAGGTGAACAGTCCGTCGACGGGGAGCGCCACCGCCACCCGGGCGTAGCCGGCGGGCGCGCTCATCGGGGCTGGGGCCTCAACGCGGGGGCATCGCGGCGAGCAGATCGTAGAGACCCTGGCGCAGATCGGGGCGCTGGGCGGTGTAGTGCAGCGTGGCTTCGAGCAGGCCGAGCACATTGCCGGTGTCAAAGCGGCGGCCCTGCATTGTCACGCCGGTGACGCTGCCGAGGCCGGCCAGCACGGCGAGGGCGTCGGTGAGCTGCACCTCGCCCCCCTTGCCGCGGGGTGTGCGGGCCAGGATGTCGAAGATGGCGGAGGGCAGCACATAG
>JBEIQK010000529.1:0-4655 GCA_040376505.1 Alphaproteobacteria bacterium
CCGACTTCAACGACGCCGAGCTGCAGGCCTACTACGAGGCCCACAAGGACGAGTTCATCGTCCCCGAGAAGGTGCAGATCAAGCGCATCCTCATCAAGGTGAGCGAGCAGCGCTCCGACGCCGACGCCAAGAAGCTGGCCGATGAGGTCTTCGCCGGCGTGAAGAAGGACCCGGCCGCCTTTAAGGATCTGGCCGGCAAGCACTCCGAAGACCCCTACAAGCGCCGCGGCGGCGACGTCGGCTTCGTGGCCAAGACCGGCAAGCCCGGCCTCGATCAGGCCGTGGTCGACAAGGCCTTCGAGATGGCGGTGGAGCAGGTCTCCGAGCCCTTCAAGACCTCCGAGGGCTACAACATCGTGGTCGTCGCCAACAAGCGCGAGCGCGTCGAGCGCACCTACGCCCAGATGAAGGGCAGCGTGCTGCGCAAGGTCAAGAACGACCGCCTCAAGAGCCTCTACGACTCCTACGTCAACAACCTGCGCACCGGCGCCAAGATCGAGATCAAGGAAGACGCGCTCGGCAAGCTCGAGGTCAAGAGCTCCCGCAAGGCCGGCGCGCCGGGCATGGTCTTGAACCCCGGCGAAGGCATGGATGACGAGGGCATGGACGCCCCGGAGGCCCCCGCCCTGCCCGGCGGCGTGCCCACCCCCGGTGAGGCCCCTGCGGTCGGCGGCGCGCCCGCGGCCGGCGGCGAAGACGCCCAGTGATCGCCGCCCTCGCCCTCTGGCTCGGCCTCTCGCAGGCCGCCACCGTCGATCGCATCGCCGCCGTCGTCAATGACGAGGTGATCGCGCTGTCTGACATCTACGCCGTCGGCTCGGCTGTGATCAGCGAGCAGGTGGCCCGGGAGGGCGAGGGATTTCGCCGTGAGATCGAGATCGCCTGGCTCGATCAGCTGATCAACCGATCGCTGATCACCCAGGAGGTCCAAAAGCTCGGCCTCGACGTCAACGAAGACGAGCTGGAGCGGGCGATCGCCTCGATCGCCAGCGACAACGGGCTGACGGTGCCGCAGATCCGCACCGAGATCGAGCGCACCGGCAGCACCTGGGGCGAGTACCGCGAGACCCTGCGCGGCCAGCTCCGCGAGATGAAGTTCCAGCAGGCCGTCATCCAGCCGCGCATCGTCATCAGCGAGGCCGAGCTGCAAGACGCCTGGCGCCGCAAGGTCTCGGGGCTCAACCAGCCCGTGCAGGCCGATGTCGGCGCGCTCTTCGTGAGCGCACCCCTCGAAGGGGCCGACGCCGCCGTGCTCGCCGCCGCTGAGGCCAAGGTGGCCGAGGTCAAGCGCCGGCTCGCCGCCGGAGAGCCCTTCGCCGCCGTCTCCACCGCCTTGGACGAGGGCCCCTACGGCAAGGCCGGCGGCCAGATGGGCACCTTCAAGCAGGGTGACCTCGTGGGCGAGCTCGACAGCCAGGCCTTTGGCCTGCCGATCGGCGGCACCAGCGAGCCCCTGCGCACGCCCCAGGGCTGGTTCTTCGTGCATGTCTTCGCCCGCAAGGCCACCGACGCCCGGCCCTTCGACGAGGTGCGCGAGCAGCTTCGCTTTGAGGTCATGAACAAGCGGCTGGAGCAGGAGACCGAGCGCTGGTGTGAGGCGGCCCGCCGCCAGGCCGCCGTGACCGTGCTCCTCGAGCCGCCCCCCAAGAAGTAGTGGCGCTCGCCCCCCTCGCCTTGACCCCGGGCATGGGCATCGGCCCCGAGGTGAGCCTGCGGGCGCTCCGCGAAGATCCGCATCCGGTCGTCCTGATCGGGCGAGCCTCGGCGATCTGGGCGGCGAACCGGGCCCTCGGGCTCCCCCTCCAGCAGGTCGGTCACGAGTCGGAGGCCGAGCCGGGGCGCATCCCCGTGATCGACGCCGACGATGGGGCCGAGGCCGCCGAGGTCTCCGCCCTGCGGGTGGCGGTGGCCGGCTGCCAGTCCGGGCGCTTTTCGGCCCTGGTGACGGGGCCCATCCACAAGAAGCGCCTGCGCGAGCGCGGCTTCGCCTACAACGGCCACACCGACTTCCTCGGCCACCTGCTGGGCGCCGAGCGCGAGGTGATGGCCTTCGTCGGCGGCTCCCTGCGGGTGGCCCTGGTCACCACCCACATCCCGCTGTCTGCGGTGCCCGCCGCCCTGCGCGTCGACGACATCGAGCGGGTGGTGCGGGTCGCCCACGCCGCGCTGGTCGACGATCTCGGCCTGACGGCGCCGCGGATCTACCTCTGCGGCGTAAACCCCCACGCTGGCGAAGAGGGGCTGCTGGGCGACGAAGAGCTGCGCATCATCGGCCCCACCGCCGAGGCGCTGCGGGCCGAGGGCTACCCCCTCATCGGGCCGGTCTCGGCCGAGACCGCCTTTCTGGAGGGTCGAGCCGGCCGGGCCGACCTGATCGTGGCGATGTACCACGACCAGGGCCTCGCCCCGCTCAAGGCCGTCGACTTTGGCCGCTCGGTCAACTGGACCCTGGGCCTGCCGATCCTCCGCACCAGCGTCGACCATGGCACCGCCGACGCGCTGGTCGGCACCGGGTTGGCCGACCCCGCCAGCATGCGCGCCGCGCTCGGCCTCGCCGCCAAGATCGTCAGCCGGCGGGCTGCAGGCGCTGGCGCAGGAAGGCGATGACGGCCTCGGTGGCGGCGGCCTCGTCGGGGCCCTGGCGCCCGGTGAGAACGCTGTGCCGCCAGCCGGGGAGCTCGATGGCCAGGAGCTGATCGCCAAACAGCGCCCGTAGGCGATCAAAGCGTCGGCCGACGAGGCGATCGCCACGGTAGCGCAGGGCCATCACCGGGCAGCCGGCGCGCACTTGGGCCACCACGGCGGCCTCCTCCGCGGGGCTCAGATCGAGGGCCTCGCTGCGGCCCGGCAGCAGGGCGAAGGGCATCGAAGGCTGGCTCAGCACCGGGGCGATCACCGGCGCGTCCACCATCATCGCCAGGGCGTAGCCCCCCGAAAAACACATCCCCACCGCGCCGACTCCGGGCCCGCCCACCTCGGCGTGCAGGCTGCGGGCCACCGCCCGGCAGACCTCCACGGCCGGCGCGCTGCGGCCAGTGGAAAAGGCGACGAAGTCCTCGGCGACGCAGACGCGGCCGAACTCGCGGAGGAGGGCGCCTGGGGTCTCACCCGCGCCGGGCTCGCCCAACAAGGAGGGCAGCGCCACCGAGAAGCCCGAATCCACCAGCCTCCGCGCGAAGCGCAGCACGCCTGGGGTGATGCCCGGCACCTCATGGATGACCACCACACCCGGCCCGGCCCCGCCCCGGAAGACCGGCCAGGCCCGCGCGCCGATCCGCACCTCGGTGGCGACAAAACCCTCCATGGCCTCTCCCATCGGCGCCCGGGCGCCCGGGGCCCTCCGGGTTAGCCCGCGCCATGCCGAGCCGCCTCCAGGACCTCGCCCGCCGCCTCTCTCCCCTCGCCGCCCGGGTGGTGGAGGCGGGCAGCCGAATTGGCGATCGCATTGGCCCGACAGCGATCCTCGGCCGGCTCGACCTCAGCTTGCTGCGGGCCTGGACCGAGAACGAGCGCGCCCTGCGCGAGGCCCTCGGCGCCGACGAGGCCCGCGCCTACTCCGAGCTGGTGGTCGCCGTCGCCAGCGTCGACCTCAACCTGGGCCGGCAGGTGGCCCATGGCCTGCCCGATCACCTCGCCCGGGTGCCCCGCGAGGGCCGCGGCCGCTACCTCCGCCTGCTCCGCGCGGTGCAGGTCGATCGCGTGGAGGCCCTGCCCCTGGTGCTGCGCACCTTGCCGCCCTTGCTCGAACAGCTCAAGGACGACGCTCTCGCCGACTTCCTCGCCCAGGCCCTCGCCCTGCACCGCAAGAGCCCCCGGCGGGCCGAGAGCTTTTTGAAGCAGGAGAGCGGCCAGAGCCAGCGCGAGTCCACCCGCCTCGCCGGCGGGCTCTCCCTGGCCTCGGTGCAGCGCACCCTCACCCACTACGCCCGCGCCCACTGCGGCGCCGACGTGGCCGTGCGCCCCGGCGATCGCGCCTTCACCGACGGCCGGCACCTCTATCTGCCGCCCCGGGTCGATCACTTCGGCGACGCCCGCGACTTTTTGGTCTACCGGGTGCTGACCGCGCGAAACGCTGGCTACATCGAGCACGGCACCCTCGACCTCGACCTGTCGGCCCTGCCTGGCGATTGGCCCACGCGGCGGCCCGGCGAGCTGGAGCTGGAGCGGCTCTTTCGCAGCTTTCCCAACAGCAGCATCGCCCGCGACCTCTTCACCGTCCTCGAAGATCTGCGCGTCGAGCAGCGGGTGCGCGCCGAGTACCCCGGCGTGGCCCGCGACATGGACGCCCTGGCGGCCCACTGGCGCCCGGTGGACCCCGAGCCGCGCCCCAATCCGGCCCCCGCCGAGCAGGCCATCGCCTGGATGGCCGAGACCGCCCGGGGCAAGGCGCCTGCAGCCCCCAAAGACCCCCAGGCCGCCGCCCTGCTCCCGGCGCTCTCCGCCGCCATCGACGCGGTGCGCCACCCCGAGGCCAGCGTCCAGGACACCGTCGTAGCGGTCGTCGCCGCCATTGCGCCCCTCTACGCCTTGCTGCTGCGCGCCCAGCCCAACACCGCCCCACCCCGCAGCGGCGCCGGCGGCGAGCGCGGCAGCCCCGCCCCTCGCGACGAGGCCTCGGCCCCCGGGCCCGCCGCCCCGGGCCGCAGCGAGGGGGA
>JBEIQK010000139.1:0-11089 GCA_040376505.1 Alphaproteobacteria bacterium
GACCGAGCGCGCCGAGCCTCCCGGCCTTCAAGGCGGCCAGGGCCGCGGCGCCGTCGACGCTCTCGCCGCGGGCCGGGGTGATCAGCACGAGCCCCGGCCGCGCCCGACCCAGGCGCTCCGCCGAGAGCAGGCCGCGGCTGGTGGGGTTGAGGTCGCAGTGCAGGGTCAGGGCGTCGCAGGTCTCCAGCATTTCGTCGACCGAGGCGGGCTCCAGGCCGGCCGGCAGCCCGCGTGGATCGCAGCCGAACACGGTGGCGCCAAGCAGATCGAGGAGCTCGGCCATCCGTCGGCCGATGACGCCGAGGCCCACCACCCCCACCCGCGCCCCGCGCAGCGTGCGCATGCCGAGTTGGGGGAGCTGGTGCCGATCCCAGACCGCCGAGCGCGCCTGTAGGGCCACGGTGCAGCGCAGGCCGGCCAGCATCCAGGCCAGGGCGGTCTCCACCACGGCGTCGCGGCGGGCGAGGGGCGTGCGCCCAAGCCCCACGCCGATGGCGGCGAGGCCCTCGCGATCGAGGTGATCGACGCCGCTTGTGGTGGTGAGCACCCAGCGCACCGAGGGCGCCCGCGCGCGGATCGCCGGGCCCAAGGGCTGCCGGCTGGTCACCACGACGATCTCGGCGTCGTGGAACATCGGCCTCACCTCGACGTAGGGCCCCAGCGCCGCGGCCTCGGCGGCGAGGTGGGCATCGGTCTCGTACTCGCTGCGGCCCCATCGAGAGAAGCGCATCAGTCCTCCGGCGCAGGCTCGATGTACCCGATGGCGCGCAGGGCGTCGCGGGTGTCGGGGTCCAGGGCCTCGGCCGGCCCTAGGGGCAGGTCGCGCGCGACGGCGACGTAGCGCCCATCGGCGCTTCGCAGGGCGACGGCCCGTCGATCGCGGCGGGTGCCGGCCACCGGCACCTCCCCGGCACACAGCGCCGGCCCCTCGGCGGGGAGGCCGACGGCGCCGAGCAGATGGGCGGCGAGGCCGTCGAGGCGGGCCACCGCGCAGCCGAGATCGAGGCCGCGCCCCCAGAGCGGCACCTCCAGTTGGGCGGCGTCGAGCGCGCTGCCATGGCCCTGCCGGCCGCCCTCGCCGAAGGCCTCGCCGTGATCGGCAGTGATCACCGCCACCGCCCCCGGGGCCGCCGCGGCGATGCGCAGGGCCCGCGCGCGCCCGGCGGCGACCGCCTGGGCGTAGGCCGCCCGCAGCACCCTTGGGTCTTGGGTGCCCGGCACCCAACCCGGCAAGGGGGCTTCGAGGGCCCGTCCGTACTCATGGGGCCCCAGCAGGTGCACCCAGACGAAGCGCGGCGCAGCGGAAGGCTCGCTCAGAACATCGATCGCCACGACCTCTGCGCAGGCGTCCCGCCGGATCCGTCGCCGCTCCAGCCCGCCGCCGAGCCGGGCCCGGAGCCCGTCGAGGTTGTGCAGCAGCACGAAGGGCTCCCGGGCCTCGTCGCTGTGCAGGAAGCGGTCAAAGCCCCGGGCGAAGCCATTGTCGCGCCGCAGGTGGGGATTGCTGAGGATGGCGGTGGTGGCGTAGCCGGCGGCCTGGAGTCGCTCGGGGAGGCCGAGGAGGCCGGCCGGGCGGGCCTGGTAGCCCCCCGCCACTGGCAGCCCGGCCCCCTGGGCCTCCACCGGCTGACCCACCATCAGGGCGTGGAGCGAGGGGAGGGTCCAGGGCGCCGGCGCCACCGCCACCCCCGCCGCCGACCAGCCTGCGGGTGCCGGGCCCATCGCGTCGGCCCGCACGGTGTCGAGGGTGATGAGCAGCAGATCGGGGCGCCGGCTCCCCGAGGAGATCGGCGCGGCCTGCGCCTCCGGGGAGGGCCGCGCGAGGGGAGTCGCCGCCCCGCCGAGCGCAAAGAAGAGCAGGGCGAGCCGCGGCCAGCGCAGCCCCAACAGGCCGAAGAGCAGCGCTGGCAGCAGCCCCCAGGCCACCGTCACGTCGCCGGCCCGGGCCGCCTCGGGCCCCCAGACCAGGGCCCAAAGGGCCGCCACGGCCACCGCCCGCCGGAGGCCGTCGCCCTCGCTCCGACCGCCCAGCAGGGCCACGCCCAACGAGAGGCCGACGAGCCCGAGCCCGGCCAGGAGGGCCTCGCCGAAAGAGGGCACGGCGTCAAGGGGATAGGGCCAGGCCGCCGTCGCCAGCCACTCCACGACCGCGAAGGCGACGGCGCCGAGCGCCACCGCACGCAGGGGATGAATCGTCGAGCCAGGACGGGCCATCGCGCCCGCGTAGCGCGTCAGCGCTTAGGCCGGGCGCTGATCGCGGAAGGAGCGCCCGCTGTGCCGCCACCAGGAGCGGGGCAGGCCCACGCGATCCACCTCACCCTCCTCCAGGCCGGGGGCCAGCGGGGCGGGCTCGTGGGCCTGGAGGGCCTCGGGCACCACCGGCAACACGAAGGCGGCGCGACCCAACACGAGGGTGCCGTCGGGCAGCAGGTGCCGCTCCGAGCGGCTGACGACGAGGCTGAGCCGGCGATCCTCCAACGTGGCAAAGCTGGCCGGCACCTCAAAGGTCGAGCCGGCCACGCCGCAGCGCCAGGCGCCGTCGCGGCCCTCCACCCGCAGCTCGGCCTCGGTGGAGCCGTCGGCGCCGATCCAGCGGTAGCGCTCGTGGGACTCGTCGCCCACCGACTCCACCACCCGTGGCACATCGGGGAACTGCACCGCGCCGTTGAGCTGCAGCGAGAGATCCTTGCCCTTGGCGTGGAGGCTCATCGGCTGCCAGGCCAGCTCGCGGTGGACCTCCACCCCCTCGGCGACGAAGGCGCCAACGCGCCCATCGAAGGGCAGCACCGTGTCGATGCCGTAGCCCAGGGTGAGATCGCCCACCGGCGCCACCGAGCGCGGCATCCGCGCGTCGCCGATCGGCTCGCAGCGGCCCGGGGCCAGCGGCCGCCGGGACTCGCCGCCGCCCGGGAGGATGGTGGCCCGGGCGTCCATGCCCTCGGCGACGCGGCCGGTGGGCGCGAGGTGGGCCTCGACCTGCACCTCCACCACCCGGCGGGCGCCGGTGTGCAGGCGCTCCCCCACCGACGGGGCGACGGGATGGGCACAGTGGACCCAGGCGACCAGCGGGATGAGGGTTTTGCGCATCGGTTCCTCCGCTCCCAATGAATCGGCACGCGAGCCCCGCCTCTTCATCCCTTGACCGGGATCTTCTTCTTGGGCGCGCCCAACGCGACCCGCGGTCTTTTGACGCCGCCTTGCCTTGCCAGCCTCCCTGGCTGGCGCATAGTGAATGAAGCATCATTCACTCCCGCGCCCGCCCGGCGCTGCCCCGAGGACATCATGAGCGCTACCCAGTACGAGGTCGACCTCCGCGACATCCAGTTCGTGGTCAACGAGCAGCTGAAGATGGTGGAGACCATGTCGCAGCTCCCTCGCTACAAAGATCTCGACCAGGACACGGTCGACTCCTTGCTCGAAGAGGCCAAGCGCCTCTCCGAAGAGGTGGTGGCGCCGATCAACCACGCGGGCGACCGGGTGGGCTGCACGCTCGACGCCGACGGCAACGTGAAGACCGCCCCCGGCTTCAAGGAGGCCTACGACACCCTCTGCGGCGGCGGCTGGAACGGGCTGTCGGCCGACCCGGAGTTTGGCGGCATGGGCATGCCCCACCTCCTCGGCGCCGCGCTGGGTGACATGACCACCGGCGCCAGCATGGCGTTTTCGACCTACCCGGGCCTCGGCCGCGCCGCGGCCAACCTCCTCGCCGAGTACGCGCCCGAGCCCCATCGCACCCTGGGCTGCACCAAGCTGTACAGCGGCGAGTGGGGCGGCACCATGTGCCTCACCGAGGCCGGCGCTGGCTCCTCGGTGGGCGACAACCGCGCCAAGGCCACCCCGCTGGGCGACAACCTCTACGCCATCGAAGGCGAGAAGATGTTCATCACGGCCGGTGACTCCGACCTCGTGAGCAACATCCTGCACCTCGTCCTGGCCCGCACGCCGGGCGCCCCGGCCGGCACCCGCGGTCTGTCCATCTTCCTCGTGCCCAAGTTCATGTACGACGAGTCGGGCAACCTCGGCGAGCGCAACGGCGTCTACGTCGAGAAGATCGAAGAGAAGATGGGCCTGCACGGCTCGGCCACCTGTGTCCTCTCTCTCGGCGTGCGCGGCCCCTGCAAGGGCTGGCTGCTCGGCAAGGAGAACGAGGGCATGAAGATCATGTTCCACATGATGAACGAAGCCCGCATCGCGGTGGGCGTGCAGGGTCTGGCCACCGCCGCCGCCGCCTACCACAACGCCCTGGCCTACGCCAAGGATCGCGTCCAGGGCCAGCCCATCGAGCGCTTCGGCGACAATTCGGCCGCCAGCGTCACCATCATCGAGCACCCCGATGTGCGCCGCATGTTGATGTGGCAGAAGGTGCACGTCGAGACGATGCGCTCGCTGGTCTACGCCGCGGCCAACCGCCTCGACCGGGCGATGAACGCCGAGAGCGCCGAGGAGCGCGAGCACCTGATGGGGCTCGTCGATCTGAACACGCCGATCATCAAGTCGATCTGCTCCGACCGCGGCTTTGACGTCTGCACCGCCGCGGTGCAGACCTTCGGCGGCTACGGCTACATCGGCGAGTACCCGGTCGAGCAGCTCCTGCGCGACTCGAAGATCTCCAGCATCTACGAAGGCACCAACGGCATCCAGGCGATGGACCTGCTCGGCCGCAAGATGCGCAAGGGCGGCGGCGCCCTCTTCATGGCCTGGCTGGCCGAGGCCAACGAGGAGCTGGAGCGCTGCCGCGCCTCGCTGCCCGACCTCGCTGCCGAGCTCGACGCCCTCGACAAGGCCAAGGATGGCGTGGGCGCCAGCGCCATGCACCTCGCCGGGCTCGGCATGGCCGGCAACCTCAAGGGCGCGATGGTGCAGGCCACCAGCTTCCAGGACCAGTTCGGCACCGTGGTGCTCGGCCTGCACGCCGCCATGCAGGCCCGCATCGCCCAGGACAAGCTCAACGCCGGCGCCGATGGCGCCGACCGCCGCTTCTACAAGGGCAAGCTGGCCAACTTCAAGTTCTACACCCACCAGGTGCTGCCGAAGGCCGTCGCTCTCGGCCGCACCATCCGCTCCGGCGATGAGAGCTGCCTCGACGACGAGCTCTTTCTCTAAGCCAACCTGAACAAAGGGGCCCCGGTGCATGGCATTGGGGCCCTTTGCGTTGGGGGGCCTTCAGTCGATGGGCGAGGGCGAGATGTAGGTGAAGCCAAAGCACATCTCGTCGCCCGTGCCTTCGCCGAAGTTGACGGTCTTCGGCTGCTCGCCGGGGAGGGGCTGGTTGGCCGCCGAATTGTCCCAGGTGCAGGTGGTGGTGATCCGGTCGCCATTTCGCAGGGGGATCGTGTCGAGGTAGGGCGCCGTCACCTGGGAGTGAATGTCCCAGTCGTCCTGCTGCAACAGGCAGGTCTCGGCCCCGTCGGCGTGGGTGAGGGTCTGCGAGAAGCCGCTGCCAAAGAGGTGCATGTGCGGCCAGACCGCGAGGATGTCGTAGCTGCCGTAGCTCCAGTCGATCGAGCTGCTCTCGGAGTGGGCCTCGGCGCCGGCCGGGATGCGGAAGCTGGTGGGCCCCAGGGGCAGCGTGGTGACCGCCCGACCGGGCTCGTCGGCCAGCACGAGGCCGTAGGCGGTGTGGTCGGTGGCCTGGTCGGCGCCGTCGAAGCTGTTGTAGTAGTGCATCTGTAGAACATAGGGCGTCGACTGCGTGAGGATGTAGGTGATGCCAGGCGGGAAGGCGAAGGCCTGGTTGCCAGGCCCCCAGGCCGCCACCGGCACCCAACCGGGACCGCCCAGGCCGTTGCAGACGAAGCCCTCGGTGGCGCTGGCGTCCTCGGGGATGCCGCGGTTGCCCACCGCCTGGTAGAGCACGATGTGGTGAACGATGCGATCGTTGTCGACCAGCGGCACGAAGGCCTGCACGGGCACCAGCTCTTCTTCGCCAATGTCGACGACAAAGCAGGTGTAGCCATTGCCGGTGCGATCGAAGACCGGCGTGACCGGCCCGGGCGCCTGCAGCACACGGTCGACCTGCTGAACAAAGGGGTCCGCCTCGATCGACGGCGACGGCCCGCTGCCGATCGGCGCCCCGGCCTCGGCCCAGTCGGCGAAGAGCTGGCGCTCCTCGGGGGTGAGCACGAAGACCTCGGAGCCCTCATAGGGCTGGCAGCTTGGATCGGGGGCCGGCGGCGGCATCTGGCCGATCTGCACATAGGCCGAGATGAGCGGGGCGAGCCCCTGGACCACCGCCGGATCGGTGAAGCTGGTGCCGATGCTGCCATCGCTGTGGCAGCGCAGGCAGGATCGCTCGACGATCGGCCGAAGGGCGCCCTTCCAGGTGGGCGGCGAGGAGAAGGCGGCCGACTGGGGCCCCGCCTCTTCAAGGGCGGGGGTGGCGCAGGCGGTGAGCAGGAGAAGCAGGGGATGCGGTCGCATGGCGAAGTCTACCCTTGGGCGGCGCACCCCGCCTGTGCTACCTCGTAGGGGACCGCGGAGCCTGCGATGTCGCGCCTCTTCTCCCCTTCCCTCCTGCTCCTCCTGGCCTGCACCTCCGGCGGCCGCCTCTCGAGCCTGAGCGCGGTGGAGGAGGAAGAGCCGGCGCCCACCGACAGCGCCGCGCCCGATCCGGACAGCGACGAGCCCGATCCCGCCGAGCCCCCGCCCTTCGAGGCCGGCGAGGCCTTGGACCCGGCGCCGGGGCCCGGCCCCGACCTCGAAGACGTGCTGTACAGCGAAGACGCCATCACGCCGCTCGGGCTCTCGCTCTCCCGCGACGCCCTCGACGATCTGCGGCGCAACCCCGAGGGCTACGTCGAAGCCGAGCTGATCTACGGCGAGGCCACCTTTGTGGTGGGGGTGCGCATCAAGGGTTCGTCCACCCGCACCGACATGGAGGACAAGCCCTCGCTCATCGTCGACGCCAACCGCTTCGTGTCTGGCCAGGAATTTATGGGCCACAAGAAGTTCAACCTGCACAACCAGCTCATCGATCCCTCGATGATGTCGGAGATCCGCTCCTACCGCACGCTCCGGGAGAACGGCCTGCCGGCCTCTCGGGCGGGCTACGTGCGACTGACGATCAACGGCGAAGACTATGGACTGTACACCTCCGTTCAACCGCACAACGACGATTTTCTGGAGGACTGGTACACCAACCCCGACGGCAACCTCTACGAGAATGGCGGCGAGGACTGCGACTTCACCAACGACTGGTGCTTTGAGCGCGAGGAAAACGACGAGGGCGGCGACGCGGCCTTCGACGCCCTGGTGGCCGACGCCCTCCTCGAAGGCGACGCCTGGGAGACGGCGATGCGGGCGCGGCTGGACTGGCCGCTCTTCATCAAGTCCATCGCCATGGACGCGGTGATCGCCCACTGGGATGGCTATGCCTACGACCGGTCGAACTACCACATCTATCACGATCCGATCGAAGACAAATGGAGCTTCATCCCCCAGTCGATGGACCTGGACTATGGCTGGCGGCCTTGGAGCTATGACAGCTGCGGGCGCCATGGCGTTGACCCCAACACCTATACAGAGGGCATCCTCGCCAAGAAGTGCCTCGCCAGCGCCACCTGCCGGCCGGAGTATGTCGCCGCCGTGATGGAGCTCACCGACGCCTGGGAGGCGGCCGACCCGGTCGGTCAGATCGACACGCTCTACGCGCTGATCGCCGACGAGGTCTACAGCGACGGTCGCAAGCACTACTCCTCGTCGAGCTTTGAGCGCCACGTCACCTGCGTGCGCGACTGGGTAGAGCAGCGCCCGGCCGAGCTGCGCGAGTGGGCCGCCGCCGAGGGGGGCTGAGTCGATGTAGGAAGTCCGTAGGATGACCCGCCCGGGGCGCCGGCCTATCTCCCCGGGGCAACCGCCCCCGCGGCCCTCGGAGATCCCATGTCCACCGGCACCCTTCTCGGATCCTTGCTGCTCACCCTGTCGCTCCTCGCCTGCGGCGAGAAGGACCCCGCCGACAGTTCATCCGACACAGAATCAGACGCCGACACCGACGCGGACAGTGACGCCGACGCCGATGCCGACAGCGACGCCGATGCCGACAGCGACGCCGACGCCGACGCCGATCCCCCGACCGACGCCGATGACGACGGCTACGTCGCCGAGGCCGACTGCAATGACCTCGACCCCGCCATCCACCCCGACGCCGAAGAGCTGTGGTGCGATGGCATCGACCAGAATTGCGATAGCGCCGACGACACGGGCAACTGGCTGATTCAAGACGGCATCGACCCCATCGAGGTCACCGATCTGTTAGCCGCCGGCACCGCCGCGACCTCCGCCGCCCTGTCGGTCGTCAACGCCGACCTGCTGCTCTGTGGCGGCGACTGGCACGCCCTCTTCTACCTCTCCGGCGAGAGCACGGTGCAAGGCCGCGACGGCGCCGTCCTCCGCGGCGGCGACCTCCCCGAGATCGCCCTGCGGGCCACTGGCGGCTCGACGGCCACCGTCTCCGGCCTCACCCTGACCGGCTGGTCCACCGCCTTCGCCTCGGATGGCGAGACCGCCACCACCTTTGAGAGCACCGTCTTCTCGGCCAACTCCACCGCCCTGCACTGCGGGGTCGGCTGCGACGTCTCGCTGGTCGACAGCCAGCTCACGGGCAACTTCGCCGCCGGCACCTGGATCTGGGGTGGCAACTTTGAGATGGTCGGCGGGTCTGTGGAGGATCACGCCACCTCCTCCTACGGCGCCCTCACCTTCTTCAGCACCGCCGTCTCGCTCGACGGCGTCACCCTCGCCCGCAACCAGGCCAGCGACGGCGGCGCGCTCACCGCCTTTGGCGGCTCCCTCGACATCACGGGGAGCACCTTCTCGGACAACGCCGGGTCTCGCGGCGGCGCCATCCACACGGCCAACCTCACCGAGATGAGGGTCACCGACAGCGACTTCACCAACAACCGGGTCACCTCCACGGGCGGCGCCATCTACACCAACTCCATCACCAACGCCGAGCTCGACGGCCTCACCTTCACCGCCAACCACAGCGACGCCTACGGCGGCGCCATGGCCAACGACTTTGGCACCTTCACGGTCAACGCCGTCACCTTCGCCGAGAACAGCGCCGACACCGGCTTTGGCGCCTGGTATGTCACGGGCGACACCACGCTCACCGACGTCGTCTTCGACCGCAACACCGCCTACAACAACCCGGCGCTGGGCCTCTACGCTGGTACCCACCACATCACCGGCGGATCGTTCACCGGAAACACGGGCACCTGGGGCGGCTTCGTCGCCATCAGCGCCTGCGACGCCCACGTCACCCTCACCAACGTGGCCGTGGGCAGCGGCGCCGACGTCAACGCCCCCAACGGGGTGAACGACGCCTCCTGGGATCTGTTCACAGCCAATCCCCTCACCCTGGCCTGCGCCTACGGCGAGTGCGCGGGCGGCGCCAGCGAGGCCTGCTACTGAGCCGGCCTAGGGGTAGAGCAGGGCCGCCTCGCGGGACTCGGCGAAGGCGGCGCGCTGATCGGCCCAACCGTCGATGAGCTCGCGCGGGCGCACCCGGCTCTCCAGGCCCAGCCGGGCCTCGGCCGACCCGCAGAGCAGGTCGATGGCGATGGGGGTGTCGACGAACTCGTAGGTCTCGGTGCGCCAGCGGAAGGCGTCGGGGGCAGCGCGCAGGGCCGCCTCCAACACCACGAGGCCGAGCAGGAAGGCGTCCATCGCCTTGCGCTCGGTGACGAAGACCTCGACCCCATGGCAGGACGTGCCGGCGAACTTCTGAAAGCGCGGCTCGAAGGTGGCCGGCCGGAAGGCCACGCCCTGCAGCCCGGCGTCGGCCGCCCCGCCGCGGCAGTAGCGGGTGAAGCGCTCGCGATCCAGGTAGGGCGCGCCCACGAGGTGGAAGGGCCGGGTGGTGCCGCGGCCCTCCGACAGGTTGGTGCCCTCAATCAGGCACATGCCCGGGTAGATCGCCGCCGTCTCGATCATCGGCATGTTGGGGCTCGGAAAGACCCAGGGCAGGTCGGTCTCGTCGAGCCACTGGTCGCGGCGCCAGCCCTCGCAGCGGATGACGTCGAGATCGGCCTTTACGCCGAGCACGCGCTGGAAGTAGCGGCCCAGCTCGCCCATGGTGAGGCCGTGGCGCACCGCCAGCGGCGTGGCGCCGACGAAGCTCTCAAAGCCCGGCTGCACGAGGTTGCCCTCGATGCTGATGCCGTCGATGGGGTTGGGGCGGTCGAGCACGATGATCTTCGTGCCGGTCTCGGCGGCCGTGAGCATCAGGAAGTAGAGGGTGGCCTGGTAGGTGTAGTAGCGGCTGCCGATGTCCTGGATGTCGAAGAGCACCACATCGAGATCGGCGAGGTGGGCCACGGTGGGCCGCAGGCTCTCGGCGCTGTTGCCATAGAGCGAGACCGCGGAGACCGCGGCGTCTTCGCCCTCGACGGGGATCATGTCCTGGGCGGTGGCGTCGAGGCCATGCTCGGGGCCGAAGAGCCGCACGAGGCGCACGCCAGCGGCCTGGAGCCGCACGATGGCATGATCGAGATCTCGGGTGACGGCGGTGTGGTTGCAGCAGAGCCCCACCCGCTTGCCCCGCAGGGCGCTGACATCGTCGAGCAGGACCTCCAGACCAGACCGCATGTGTACTCCTGACGGGCTTCTTTCGGCCCGGCTCCCCGCGCCCGCGCGCGGGGGTCTACAATGATGCCCCCGATTACGCTGGGACCTGCCGATGCGCCACCTCCTCCCTGCCCTGCTCGCCCTCCCCCTCGCCGCCTGCGTCAAGTTCGACCTCGACGAAGGGCCCGGTGACCACGCCCTGGACTTCATCGGCGATCCCTCCTGCGTGACCGCCGAGCCGCCGCTCACGGTGCCCGGCCGCTTCACGGTGGAGGCCTGGGTGAAGGCCGACAAGGAGCGCGCCGACGGCCCCTACCCGCTGATCATGTGGCCCGGCGCCGTCGAGCTCTTCGTCGACGAAGACGGCCGCGCCCTCATCACCGACGGCACCGAGGCGAGGGTGGGCGCCAGCTTTCCCCAGAGCTGGATGGATGGCGAGCTGCACCACGTCGCCGGCACCTGGGATGGCGGCACCCTGCGCCTCTTCCTCGACGGCGCGCTCACCGGCTTCGCCGAGGCCACC
>JBEIQK010000430.1:0-5584 GCA_040376505.1 Alphaproteobacteria bacterium
GATGCCCCAGGGCATCCCTTCGCCCACCACCAGCACGGTGTTCTCGGGGTCGAGCTCCCTCAAAGGCCCGAAGCCGGCGGCCACATCGACCATCTCGACGGTGGTCTTGCTCAGGTAGGCGAGACGAAGGGCGGTGCGGTAGGCGCCCTCCTCGTTGTCGCCGCCCCGCCCGCAGACCACCCGCTTGACCCGCTGCAGCCCGCGATCGTGAAACATACACAGATCGCCGTCGACGAGGTTGCCGATCTCCTTCAGGGGCCCGCCGAGCACCGCCGTGCCAAAGAGGGGCAGGTGAAAGCCCACCAGGACCGCGTCGACCCGCTTGGCGCGCGCCACCTGGGCGATCGTGCGGCCGGGATCATCGCTGGAGACCGCCTGGGCCGTGACGCTGACGCCGGCCCCTTCGAGGTGGGCCGCGAGGTCCTGGGCGGTCTTCTCGGCCTCGGCCAGCATGTCTTCTTCGCCGGAGAAGCCGGCCTGATCGGACTCCACGCCGATCGACAGCGAGTAGGCACGGGCGTCGGGGCCCGAGCAGAGCGCCGTGGCCACCCGCGCCATGCCCGGCACGCTCTCGGCCCGCGCCACGCTGACCAGCAGCGAGAAGGAGCGCGCCGGCAGGTTCGCCGGCCCGGCGGTGGCCCCGAGGCTCCGCACCGGGGGCACCAGCAGGCGGATCAGCGGGGTGGTCATGAAGGTCGTCGTCACCGCCATCACCACCATCGCCGCGAAGAGGGGCGGCGAGAGCACGCCCAACTCCAGGCCGATCGACAGGATCACCAGCTCGACGAGGCCGCGGGTGTTCATCAACACCCCCAGGCTGGTCGCCTCGCGGGCGCTCATCCCCGCCCAGCGGGCCGGCAGGGCGGTGCCCACCACCTTGCCGAAGATGGCCACCCCGAGGATGAGCACGAGCGCGCCGCCGAAGTCGCCGCCAATGACCGCCCGCAGGTCGGTCTTGAGCCCCGTGAGGACGAAGAAGATCGGCAGCAGCACCACCACCACGAGGTCTTCGATGCGGCTCACCAGCCAGGAGATCATCCGGCCCTGGCGCGGCACCACCGCGCCGAAGACAAAGGCCCCGAGCAAGGCGTGAATGCCGATCCACTCGGCGACCAGCGCGCTGCTCAGCAGCAACAGGGTCACCGCGGCGAGGCCGCCCACCGTGAGGCCCTTCTTGCGGCCGAAGCGCTCGGCCACCCGGGCCATGAAGGGGCGGATCCCGTAGAACATCGCCCCCACGAAGGCCGCAGCGTAGACCATGGTGAGCAGGGCCCCCACGGGCGAGCCCTGGGCGCGCACCAGCGAGACCACGAAGCCCACGAGGCACCAGGCCACCACGTCGGCCAGGGCGGCGCAGGTCATGGTGATGGCGCCCAGATCGGTCTTGACCAGGCCGCGCTCCACCAGGATGCGCGCCAGCACCGGGAAGGCGGTGACCGACATCGCCGTGCCAACAAAGAGCGCGAAGGGCACCACCCCCACGCCGGCCGGCGCCATCGAGGGGTAGAGCCCGACCGCCAGCGCCGCCCCCAGGACCAGCGGCAGCAGGATGCCGCCCAGGCTGGCCCCCAGGGCCACCTTGCCCTGCCGACGCAGCGCGGTGGCGTCGAATTCCAGCCCCACCACGAACATGAAGAGGATGAGGCCAAGGTCGGAGAGCGACTGTAGGCCCGGCAGCGAGCTGGCCGGAAAGAGGCGCGCCAGCACGCCCGGCGCCACCCAGCCCAACAGCGAGGGGCCCAGCATCAGGCCGGCGAGGATCTCCGCCACCACCTGGGGCTGGCCAAAGCGCCGAAAGACCAGACCCACGAGGCGGGACATGCCCACCACCACGCCGATCTGGAGGATCAGGTGCGCCGTGGCAGAGGTTGCAGTTGTGGGATCAGCCATCGGCGCTCACCGGGGAAGGATGGGGGGGACCAAACTCCCCAGCGGGGTGGATCATCGCACAGGCGCCGCGCGCAGAGCCCCGAGGGTCCGAACCCTGCCCAAGATCAGCCCTCCGAATTTTCTCAGCGTTGACCCTCATCGACCCTCGCTCCGGTCCGATACACTCGAAGTATTGACACTGTTTAGTAGGGAGTCCCCATGCAGATCGGAACCAACCTCGCCGCCAATCCCCTGGGCCCCATGGCGATCTTGGAGGGTCGGGCCAAGCCCACCATCGCTCCGCTGGTCAAAGACGATCAGCCCTCCGACTACACCCAGTACCAGGAGGGCATGCGCGACCTCTACAAGATCGGCGCCGAGCTGCAGGGCATGCTGAAAGACACCGTCTCCCAGGCCGAGGCCGGCAACGCCATCGCCGATGACAAGGCCCGCGACCGCAACTACGACAAGCCCAAGACCGGCCAGCGCCAGGCCGAGGCCTTCGAGAAGCTCGATCAGGCCATCACCGATCTCAAGAGCCGCCTGCCCGATCGCGCCCGCAGCGGGCCGGTCACCGAGCTGCAGAACGAGTCCCCGGTCGACACCATGAAGAAGGCGGCGGCCAACGGCGGCGACGTCGCCCAGCTCCGCGAGACGGCCCAGGCGATCACGGCGCAGTTCGCCGCCAGCTACACGCCCGGCGCCCTGATGAGCGCCTACGCCTGAGCCCCTACTTGGCCGCCATCGCCTGATCTTCCGCCGACCCCTTGCTCAGCAGGTCCTTCAGCATCCACAGCGTCGGCTTCTCCTGGTTGAAGAAGAGGAAGCTGAACAGGCTGCCCGCCTGCACATACTTGAGCACATCGCGCCAGGTCTTCACCTGCTCGGCGTGGCGCGCCAGGGTCACCGGCCGGAAGTAGAACTCCCGGTAGAACTTGCGGTGCAGCTCGATGAGGTCATTGGGCTCCAACCCCCAAGGCACGAAGGTGGGCTCCCAGAAGCTCTTCTCGTTGTTGGTCTGGTTGACGAGGCGGCCCCACTTCGGCCCCTCGCGCAGCCAGGTCTCCATCTGGGGCGTCTCGGGCAGGATCGTGTTGATCTGCACCGTCACGTCGTGCAGCGGCAGCGACTTGGCGAACTCGATGGTCTCCAAGATGGTCTCCTTGGTGTCGGGCATGTGGCCGACCATGAAGAAGGCCTTCGGCCGCAGGCCGACCTCATGGGCCGCCGTGATCGCCGCCCGGATCTTCTCTTTGGTGATGCCCTTGCTGATGAAGTCGAGCACCTTGTCGGAGCCCGACTCCACGCCAAAGCGGGTGCGCCAGCAGCCCGCCTCTTTCATGCGGCCGAGCAGCTCGCGATCCACCACCTCCACCCGCGAGGAGCAAGTCCACGACACCTTCTTGTGCACCCCCCGGCGGATGATCTCATCGCAGATGCCCTGCACCCGCTTCTTGTTGGCGCAGAACAGCGAGTCGACGAAGGCGATGTCTTCGACGCCGAAGTCGCGGATCAGGTGCTCCATCTCGTCGACGATGTACTTCGCCGAGTGGCTGCGGTAGCCCGAGCGCGACTTCTGGCAGAAGGCGCAGGCGTGCGGGCAGCCCCGGCTCGTGATCATCGCGAACTTGGGAAAGGCGTGCTCGTCCACCGGCACCGGCCGGTAGATGTTGGCCGGCAGCAGGTGCCGCGCCGGGAAGGGCAGCTCGTCGAGCTCGCGGAACTTGCTGCGCTTGGGCGTGAAGTGAACGCCCCCCTCGGGCTTGCGGAAGACGATGCCCGGCACATCCTCCAGGTTCTTGCGCCCCGCCGCCCAGTCCACGAGGTCGAGCATCGTGTGCTCGCCCTCGCCCAGCACGCCGACGTCGAAGGCCGGGTGGGACATCGCCTCTTCGGGCACCAGGCTCACATGGTAGCTGCCGAGCACGATCGGCACGTCGCCCAGCGCCTCTTTGAGGCCCGTCGCCAGCTTCTTGCAGGTCTCAAAGGTCACCGTGAAGCTGCCGAGCCCGATGAGGTCGGGCTTCCACTCCTCCACACGCGTGACGGTCTTCTTCACGTTGAGGAGCTCGGCCGCCGCGTCGATGACCGCCACCTCATGCCCCTCGCGCTCCAGCATGGCCGCGATGTAGAGGATGCCGAGCGGGGCGGAGTTGTAGAAGAGGAAGCTCGTCACCGGGTTGGCATGGCCCTCTTCAAGGACCTGATCGATCGGCGGGTTGATGAGGATCACGCGCATGGAGCCGCTCCCGGGTTGGTCCGACCCCTTAGCCCACGCCGCGCGGCGGTCCAACGACATGGGCCGCTGGCGTGCATGGAGCCCCGCCCGCCGCGAGACCCTCCTCGCCGAGGCCGCCGAGGCCCGGCTCACCCCCGAGCGCCGGCCCCACCGCGCCACCCAGAAAGAGGCCGCAGACGCCTCCATCGGCGCTGAGGAGCTGGTCGCCGACCCAGGCCCCGACCGCATCCGGGAGCCCCTCTTCCACGGCGACCGCCGCGAGGGCCTCGCAGAGGGGCGACGCCCGCTTCCAGACCATCCTCGCCGCCCTGGGCCCCGAGGACGGTGGCGCGCAGCCTCTACAAGAAGGACAGCCTCCCCCATCCGGCGCCCGCCCGGATCACCGCCCCCCTGTCGCCCTAAAAGGTCTGGATCACCCCCGGCAAGTCCAGATCCATCCCAATCAGACCCGTCGCCCGCCCACCCGGCACCCCGTCTGAGCCATTCGGCAGCACCATCACGCGCAGGCCCACGCCCGACATCCCCACCCGACCCCCCACCGCCGGCGCCAGGGCCCCCGGGCCCGCGTAGATCAGCCAGGCCCCCTGCTCCGGGTCGAAGTCGGCGAAGGTCTCCTCGATGACATAGACGCCACCGCCCAGATCGACGGTGGTGCTCCAGACCCCGCGGCCAAAGCGCTGGCGCAGGAAGGCCGAGCCCTCGAAGGCCGGCGCCCAGGCCTCCCCCCGCTGCATCGCCACCGCCTGCGTGCCCGAGGGGAAGCCCACGCCAAGATGACCAATCAGCCGATCGCGAACAATCCCCTCCACCACAATGTGGGTCGAGGGCGCCGCGCTGAGGTCGACCCCATAGAGCAGCGACAGCCCCACCGAGAGCTGCCCGCCCAACAGCGCCTTCTCGGGCTTGTCGACCATCGCCTGGAGTTGGGCCATCGGGATCAAAAAGGAGATGTTGTCGCCGGAGAGCTTGCGCGAGGTGATGCCGATGATGCGCCCCTCGGCGTCGACCACCGGCCCCCCGGAGTTGCCCGGATTGAGCGCCGCGTCGGTCTGTACAAGACGCGGCCCCACCGCGCTGACGATGCCCTCCGACACGCTCCAGAGCAGCATCCCCTCCATCGCGCCCCCCTGCAGGGCCGCCGGCGCGAAGGGGTGACCCAGCCCATAGACCCGCTCGCCCCGACGCACCGGCTCGGCGCGGATCGGCAGCGGGCGCACCTTCCCGGCCAGGCCTTCCACGGTGACCAGCCCCAGGTCTTCGTCGGGCACCATCCCCACGATGCGCCCCTTGAAGGTCTCGCCGCTGCGCGTCTGCACCTCGGGCCGCAGCCCGCTGGCCACGCAGTGGTAGGCCGTGGCCACCGTGCCCTTGTCGTCGATCACCACGCCGGTACACCAGGCCGGGCCGATCACCAGCAGCACCACGCTGTCGAGCCAGGACTCGATCGCATCGGGGCTGGCGTCGCGCACCGCCGGA
>JBEIQK010000923.1:0-2388 GCA_040376505.1 Alphaproteobacteria bacterium
CGAAGCTGACGCCGACGTCCGGTTTTACGCCGAGGGCGAAGGACTCCTCGGCATGGACGCAGCCTCCGTGGGGGACACCAACCATGACGGCTTCGACGACATCGCTGTCTCCGCTTCTCAATACGGCCTCGGGGTGGTCTACATCCCCTGGACCGACCCGACCGCCTCCGCGGTCATGATGGTCGACGCTGAGGTCAAGATTCGGGCCGACGTCCGAAGGGGTTTTGGTTACTTTATCCACGATCTCGGCGACTTAAACGGGGACGGCGAGATTGATCTCGGTGTAGCCGAGATGAAGTACCCCTCCAGTGATGCGACGATCTTCTGGGGACCCTTCGATACATCTGGCATCATTCCATCATCCGCTGCGGATGTCCACCTGGTCGGAGACGGTAGCTCTGACTACGTTTATTCGGTGATGTCGAACATGGGTGACTGGAACTCGGATGGGGCTCCTGAGTTGCTGGTTGGTTCGGAGGAGCACACTGGCACCAGCTACCTCTCCGGCATCGTCTACCTCATCCCCGGCATGGGCCTGTAGCCCTCAGCGCCCCCGCTGCAGCCAACCCCCCGCCGCGCAGGCCAGCACCAGCGGACAAAGGGGGACCAGCAGCCCCAAGGGCGCCAGCGCCAGCGCCAGCGCCACCCCAAGAAGGCCGACGCCCAGGGCCCCCCAGCGGTGCAGCCGCTCCGCTCCGAAGGCGAGCAGCAGGCCCAACAGCGACAGCCCGCCGCGGACCCCCAGCCCGGCCTCGCGCAGGGGCGCTTGGGAGAGCACCATCTGGGCCTCGGCAGCCACCAGCTCCAAGCCGGAGACCGGCCGGCCCCCCAGCAGCTCCTGACGGTCGGCGCCCGGCGGCTCAAAGCCCACCACCACGAGCTTGTCGCGGGCCATCGTCCAGTCGGGCCAGGGCCCTTCCGTCGCGACCGGGGCCTCCAGGCGCGGCGCCGGGGCGAAGGGAGGCAGGCGCAGCCGCCGGGCTGGGGCCTCCACCGAGAGGGGCGGGACCAGGAGCCGGTCGCCTTCCCATCGAGGTTCACTGTTCAGGGCCGCCGCCGCGCCCAGGACGGCGATGTGCCAGCGGTGCTCGCCATCGGGGAAGAGGCGACTGACCACCAGGCGTCGCGCCCGGCCGTCGAGCAGGCCCCGCTGGGTCTCGGCGATGCCATGGCGCACCCGAGGCCCCTCGGGCACGATGGGCGGCGACTGGCTCCCCTCGGTGCTCCGCACGGGCAGGATCAGCGGCAATGGCGGCGAGGACAGCGCTTCGGGAAACGCGCCACCGCCCAGATAGACGTCGAGGATCACCGCCCGGGCTCCCGCTCGCTGAAGCGACTGTAGCAGCTCCGGCCAGATCGGTCGCCAGGCCGAGGCGGGGGCCGGGCCGTCGGGCAGGGCCAGCACCACCACCGCGTCCAGGGCCAGCGGCGGCACCCCCAAGGGGAGGAGGGCGTCCTCCAGGCGGTGGTCGAGGGGGGCGGTGGCGCCGGCGAGGCCGAGCACCGCTCCGAGGAGCAGGCCGAGGCCGCGAAGGGGCAGGCGGCGACGCGATCGCAGGCCCGCCGGCAGATCGGCGAGGCGGGCGAGGGGCAGCCGTCCGGCGCCGGGGGGCGTGTCGGCGGGGACCAGCACCGGGCCCAGGCCCATCCGCTCGGCGGTGGCCAGCTTGGCCGGGATGCCGCCGACCCCCACCACCCGACCGTCCAGGTCCACGCCGCCGGTCGCCGCCAACTGTGTCGGCAAGGCGCGCCCCTCCCGCGCCGCCAGGGCCGCCACGGCGATGCCCAACCCCAGGGATGCTCCGCTCAGCCGCGCCCCGCCGCGCACCTGCCAGCGCAGGTCCCAACGCCGGTCGCCCAGGGCCGCCGCCGCCGCCACCTGGGCCGCCACCTCGGCCTCCCGGTCGCAGGGGGAGAGGGCCTCCACCCGCCCGGTGCCCGGCTGTACCTCGACGAGCAGCCGCAGGGCCACGCCGAGCCCGGCGGGGTTGGTGGTGAGGATGAAGATCTCGGCCCGGGGCCCCGACAGGGGCGCCGCGGCGACGGGAGAGAGGCCCAGGCCGGCCAGAAAGGCTTCGTCGGCCGGTTTGCCGTCCAGGCCTGCGATGAGGCCGATGAGGACGAGCTCTCCGTCGGGAGACACAAAGAGGAGGCCGGCGCATAGACCGCCATGACTGAGGCCCACCGCGTGGCCGGCGCGCAGGATCGTGGACAGTCGAGCGGCCAGCCCCGGGAGGGCGTCGTCGTCGGCCCGCTTGCCCGCCGGCCAGCGCCAGCCGATCCAGTCGTCGCCCAGGGACTGACCCGCGGGGGCGCCCGGCAGCGGCGGGCCCGGCCTGCCCCGACGCACCAGCCAGCGCGCGCCGGCCTCGTCGCGGCTGCGGTGCA
>JBEIQK010000576.1:0-4345 GCA_040376505.1 Alphaproteobacteria bacterium
CGCCAAGGCCGACCCCGAGGGCACCCTCGCCGCGATCGGCGCCCCCGACGTGCTGCCGGCGCTGCTCTGCCTCGAAGCCGGCCTGCGCCCGGCCGGGCCCCTGTTAGAGCAAGCCCTCCGCGCCCTGATCGATGGCCAGCGGTCCCCCAATCTGCCCCTGTCCTGCGGCCTGCACCTCGCACTTGAAGACAGCAACCCCCTGCGCGACGTCGAGGCACACCCCGAGAAGAGCGGCAACGCCTTGCATCTCGGCGGTCGGAGCCCCCAGGACTGGGCCGAGGCCATCGACGCGGCCTGGTCGGTGCTCGAGGCCGCCCTGCCCGAGTGGACCGCCGAGCGGCCCAGCACGCTGCAGCGCCTGATCCCCGTCGGCTTCGACCCCGAGCGGCACCTCTCGGCGACCTACCGCGAGGCGCCCGGCCTCGCCTACCTGAGCCTCCACCCCGGCCCCCTCACCCTGGCCGAGGCCCTGGTGCACGAGGGGCAGCACAGCCGGCTCAACCTGCTGCACCTCTTCGATCCGGTGCTGGAGAACGGGGCCACCACCTGGACCACCTCGCCGGTGCGCCCCGATCTGCGGCCGCTGATCGGCGTTCTGCTGGCCGTCCACGCCTTCGTGCCGGTGGCCGCCCTTCACGCGCGCCTCGCCGCGGCCGGTCACCCGCTCTCCCAGACCCCCCGCTTCGCCGAGCGGCGGCGGCAGGTGCTGGCCGGAAACCAGCGCGGCGCCGAGCTGATCCGCGAGCTGGGCCACCCAACCCGCCTCGGGGCCCGCCTCGTGGGCGAGCTGCTGGCGCTGCACGATCACCTCTGCGCCCTGCACCCCGAAGGCGCTGTGCCGGCCGGCGAGATCGTCTAGGCCGCCGCCTCAGCCCACGAGCAGCAGGCCCAACATCACCAAAGCGCCGATGATGCCGGTCGCCGCCGCCGCCGTGCAGGCCAGGAGGTTGCGATCGAAGAAGCGCAGGCCGCGCCGCACGAAGTAATGGGTGAAGGTCACCGGGCACTGCACGGGAAAGTCGCCCTCCCGTCGGCGGGCGAGGCGGTCGAGCATGGCCTCGGCGTTGGGAAACCGCTGTGCGGCGTCCTTGGCGGCGGCGTCGACCAGGAACCAGGCCAACTCGGGGGGTACGGGGTTCTGGTGCGGGCTTGTCTGGCGACTGCCGAGCGGCAGGGGCCGGCTGCGCACCCCTTCAAGGATGGCCTCGGTGCCTTCACAGTCGGCGAGGTAATGCTCCAGCGTGAGCAGCTCGTGCATCATCACGGCGACGGCGTAGAGATCGCTGCGGGCGTCGACCTTCTCGCCGCGGGCCTGCTCGGGCGACATGTAAAGCGGGGTGCCGATCAGGGCGCCAGCCTGGGTCTCCAGGAGTGAGCCGCTGACCGCACCCTCGGCGTCGAGCGCGTCGGAATGGGGCCCCTCGACGAGGCGGGCCACGCCCCAGTCGAGCAACATGACTTCGCCGTAGCGGCCGATCATCACGTTGGCGGGCTTGACATCGCGGTGAACCACCCCGCGGGCGTGGGCGTAGGCCAGCGCTTCGAGCACCGCCGTGGCGATCTCCACCCGCCGCTCGATGCCGAAGCGGGCATGGGTGGCCGGATCGCCGTCCTTGAGGCGGTGCAACACCGCGTCGAGGGTCTCGCCGTCGACGTGGCGCATCACAAAGTAGAGCGCGCCGGCCTCGTCGCGGCCCACGTCATGGATGGGCACGATGTTGGCGTGCTCCAAGCGCCCGATGGTGCGGATCTCCTGGACGAAGCGCACCAGGGTGGAGGTGGAGCCGCGATCGGCGCGGATCCGCTTGATCGCGACGGTGCGACCGATGTCCTGGTCGAGGGCAGCCACCACCTCTCCCAGGCCGCCTTCGCCCAGCCGCCCCGTGACGAGGAAGCGCGGCGCGTCGCGCAACCGGAGCGCCGGCGGCGAGGAGGCCCACTCCACCGCCGGGAGCACCGAGGCGCCGATCTGGTCGAGAGAAGAGGCGGCGGGCGGGTCCTTCAGTCCGGCGCCCTCCTCCGACCAGGTGGCGGCAATGCGGGGCGTCTGGGCGCGAAGATCGGACACGAGGGCTCCAGGAGCAGGCCCCCAGGATGCGCACCGCCAGCCCGAATTCAAGCACCCGCCTGGCAGTGACACATCAAATGACGACTTTGCAGTTGGCACCTGCCCAACTTCAGCGCTAGCCTGCGAGCGACCCGGGCGCTGCGCCTGCGGTCGTTGTTCGGCGAAGCCACCCTTGAGAAGCCCTCCATGACCAAGCCCGTCGTCCCTTTCTTTGCGCGTGAGACCGCCACCCTCGTCGTCAAGACCGACATCCGCGCTGGCGCCATGGAGCGTCGCGCCAAGGGCCTCAAGGAGCAGGCCAACAAGTAGCGCTGGCACGCTGGCGCCGCTCCGCACCGGCGGGCGGCGCCCGGCAGCCCCCTTGCTTTCCGTCCCAGACCCAAAAAAGCCGTCGTAGCTGGAACCCTTCCAACGTCGACGCCAGCCTGTGAGCGACCCGGGTGCTGCGCCCGCGGTCCTTGTTCGGCGAAGCCACCCTTGAGGAGCCCTCCATGACCAAGCCCGTCGTCCCTTTCTTTGCCCGTGAGACCGCCACCCTCGTCGTGAAGACCGACATCCGCGCTGGCGCCCTGGAGCGTCGCTTCAAGGCCCTCAAGGAGAATGACGCCAAGTAGCGCAGCCGCCGCGGCGCCGCTGTCCCCGGCGGCGCCCGCCTTGCCCCCGCTCCCGAGGCCGCGATGAACTGCCCCGCCTGTCAGGGCTCGATGGAACAGAGCCCCAATGGGATGTACCGCCGCTGCCTCACCTGTGGCCAGCTCTACATCTTCTACAATGGCGCCCTCAGCAAAACGGAGATCCCCGCTGGCTCCGACCCGCAGCTCTTTCTGCAGGGCGTGGGCTTTCCCAGCGCCGGGGGCCCGCCGCCCACGCCGATGGAGGCCTTGAAGCGGGCTGCCGTCGCCCAGGTGCCGCGCCCCGAGGATGTCCACGTCAAGGTAAAGGTGGGCGACGTCAAGCTCGACCTCTCCACCGGCGGGGTGGGCGTCGACACCAGCAAGCTCGAGAAGAGCCTGCTCAAGAAGGTGCAAGACACCGTGGGCGGCTGGATCTGGAGCTGCGCCTTCGCCATCGTCTTCATCGGCATCTTCGCCTGCTTGTTTGGCGGGATCGCCATCTACGCCGCGGGCCACATGCAGGGTTGGTTCTGACCACCGGGGGGCCCATGGGACCGATCCTGATCTGTACACCCACGGTAGACGAAGACCCCTGCGTTACCGGCGTCGTGCGCGCCCTGCGGGGGATGGGCCGCGAGGCCTGGGTTCTCGCCACCACGCGCTTTCCCGGCGAGGTGCCCTTCTCGCTGCGTCTGGACGAGGGCACCCACCTGCACATGGACGGTCGGGACCTGGCGGGCCTCCAGTCGGTCTGGCTGCGCGCCACGCGCTTTGGCTGGCCCGAGGGCATGGATCCGGTGCACCTCCAGGCCGCGGAGACCCAGGCCAACGCCGCCTTCTGGTCGATGATCGAGTGCCTGGACTGCTTCCTGCTCGATCCGCCCGAGGCGGCGGCCGGGGCCGGGCACAAGCCCTCCCTCGGGCGCCTCGCGCGGGCCTGTGGGCTCCGCATCCCGCGCACCCTGGTCAGCAATGATCCCGACGCCGTGCGGGCCTTCGCCGCCACCTGCCCACAAGGCATCGTCTACAAGCTGATCGACTCGGGCTCGATCAGCCTGGAGCAGGGCGACGACACGCGCAGCTACCCCACCCGCCGCCTGCCTCCCGAGGCCCTCGACGACCTGCAGGGGCTGGAGATCGGGCCGATGATCTTCCAAGAGGAGATTGAAAAGGCCCTGGAGCTGCGCATCACTGTGGTGGGCCCCCAGCTCTTTGTGGGCGCCATCGACGCCGCCGGGGTGGTGGATGTGCGCGAGCGCCCCGACCTGATGGGCGGCTACCGGCCCTGGCCCCACCTGCCGGCCGCCGTCGAGGCCGCCCTCCAGCGCCTCGTCGACCGCCTGGGGCTCAACTTCGCCAGCATCGATCTCATCGTCACTCCCGACGAGCGCTTCGTCTTTTTGGAGCTGAACACGGTCTCCTGGTACGACCACGTCGAGCGCTCCGCCGGGCTGCCGATCTCCGAGGCGGTCGCCGCCCTGCTGGCGGGCGAGACCCGGCCCCGGGGCCCGCGCCGGAATTGGGCCTGACAGAGCGGGTCGGCAGCGCGCCCCTGCTCGCCCAGATCGAAGGCTTCGCCGACGCCGACACCTGCGCGGCGCTGCTGGCCCTTTGGGGCGACGCCGAATTCGTAGAGGCCGCCGCCGACTACCACGGCCGCGAC
>JBEIQK010000777.1:0-3068 GCA_040376505.1 Alphaproteobacteria bacterium
AGGCGATGTCGACCACCTGGCCCTCAGAGGGGGCCGCCGAGGTGAAGACGACGGCGTTGCAGGCCACCCCGGCCGCGGCGAGCTGCGCGACCGCGGCGTTGGCGTCGCCCACCGTCACATAGACCATGTTGGTCTCGGGCGGGACCACCCCAAAGCCCAGGGAGACGAGGCCCTCGGCGAGGCGCTGGGCGCGGGCGTGATCCTCGGCGAGGCGGTCGACGTGGTGGTCAAGGGCGTAGAGGCCCGCCGCCGCCAGCAGGCCCGTCTGCCGCATCCCGCCGCCGAGGGCCTTGCGGATGCGGCGACCCACGCCGATCAGGGCCTTGGGGCCGCACAGGAGGCTGCCCACCGGCGCGCCGAGGCCCTTGGACAGGCAGAGGCTGACGGTGTCAAAGGCCGCGGCCCGGCGGCCCACCGGGACGCCGCTGGCCACCGCCGCGTTCCACAGGCGGGCGCCGTCGAGGTGGGCCGCTGCTCCCTTCTCATGGGCCAGGGCGCCGAGGGCGTCGAGGCGCTCCAAGGGGTAGACGCTGCCGCCGCCGCGGTTGGCCGTGTCTTCGACACAAAGCACCGCCACCGGCGAGAAGTGGACGTTCTCCGGACGGAAGTGCGCAGCCACCTGCCCCACGTCGAGCAGCCCGCGCTCGCCTGCGATGGGTCGAATCTGGGCCCCGGCGATCATCGCCGCGCCCCCCGCTTCGTAGTTGAAGGGGTGGGCATGGGCCTCCATCAGGGCCTCGTCTCCCGGGCGGCAGTGCAGGCGCAGGGCGATCTGGTTGGCCATCGTGCCGCTGGGCACAAAGAGCGCGGCCTCCTTGCCGGCCCGCTCGGCCACCACGGCTTCGAGGCGGTTGGTGAGCGCGTCGTCGCCGAAGACGTCGTCGCCGACCTCGGCCGCAGCGATGGCGCGGCGCATGCCCGGTGTAGGCCGTGTGACCGTGTCTGAGCGCAGGTCGACGGGCTTCATGGCGCCACCAGGGAGGGCAGGTAGCTGGCGGGGGGCGTGATGCCGCACAGGTGAAGGACCGTGGCGCCGATCCGCGCGATGCTGCCTGCGTTCTCGCCGACCGGCACGCTGAGCTGAGCCTCGCCCCGGGGGTCAACCAGCACAAAGGGCACCGGGTTGCAGGAGTGGCTGGAGCAGGGCTTGGGCTGGCCATCGGGGCCACGCAACAGGGTGCCCTTCTTCTTGTCGATCATGAACATCTCGTCGGCGTTGCCGTGGTCGGCGGTGACCAGGAGGATGGCCCCGCGCTCGGCGCAGGCCGCCGCCAGGGCGCCCAGACAGGCGTCGACCGCCTCAATGGCCTCGATGGTCTCGGCGAGCTTGCCGGTGTGGCCCACCATGTCGCCGTTGGCGAGGTTGAGGCGCAGGTGGTCGAAGCGCTGGCTCCGCAGCGCGGCGATGGCCTTGTCGGTGATCTCGCGGGCCTTCATCGCCGGGGCCTGGTCGAAGGGCAGCCGGTCGCTCTCCACCTGCTCCTGCACCTCGCCGACCGGCACGGCGGTGCGGTTGCCGTTGAAGAAGTAGGTGACGTGGCCGAACTTCTGGGTCTCGCTCACCGCGTAGGTCGCGCGCCCCTTGGCGGAGAGGTGCTCGGCCACGGTGTCTTCGATGACCGGCGGCGAGACCAGGAAGTGGGCGGGCACCTTGGCGTCGCCGTCGTACTCCATCATCCCGGCGAAGAAGACGGCGGGGTGCGGAGCCCGGCGGAAGTGCGCGCGGTCGAAGGCGGGGCCCGCATCGAAGGCCTTGCTGATCTCGATGGCCCGGTCGCCCCGGAAGTTGAGGAAGAGCACGGCGTCGCCGTCGGCCATGCCGGCGTAGTCGCCGATGACGAAGGCCGGGAGCCACTGATCATCGACCTTCGGGTCTTCGTCATAGAAGGTCTGTACGGCCTCGGCCGCCGCCGCGAAGCGACGCCCCTGGGCGCCAACATGGGTGGCCCAACCGCGGGCGACCATGTCCCAGTCGGCCTCGTAGCGGTCCATGGTGATGACCATGCGCCCACCGCCGCTGGCGATGGCGTAGTCGCGGCCGGTCTGCGCCAGCGCCGCCTCGACCGTGGCGAGGAAGCGCAGGGCCGAGCGGGCCTCCACATCGCGGCCGTCGGTGAGCACATGCAGGCGCAGGCGGTCGACCCCCTCGGCGCTCGCCTGGGCGATGATCGCGAGCAGGTGCCGGATGTGGGCGTGAACGCCGCCATCGCTCAGCAGGCCGATCAGGTGCAGGGTCCCGCCGGACGCTGCAGCGGCGACGGCTGCGGTCCAGGCCGGGGCCGACCAGAGGGCTCCGCTGGCGAGGGCCCGCTCCACCAGGGCCGCCCCTTGCGCGAAGACGCGCCCGGCGCCCATCGCGTTGTGGCCCACCTCGGAATTGCCCATGTCGTCGTCGCTCGGCATGCCCACGGCGGTGCCGTGCGCGGTGAGCAGACACCAGGGGTTGCGGGCCATCAGGGCGTCGAGCTGCGGCGTGCGGGCGAGGGCCACGGCGTCGCCTTCGTCGCGGCGGCCCCATCCCACGCCGTCGAGGATGCACAGGACTGTACACGGGCGGTTCATCAGAGCGATCCGGTGGGGGGCTCGGGCTGATCGTCGGGATCGACGCCGATCCGAAAGCGGGGCGCCTTGTGGGCCCAGCGGATCGCCAGGACCCCGGTGAAGGCGCCCAGGGGGAGCAACACGGCGCCGAAGTCGGCGAGGTACATGCCAACCCACTTGTAGGTCGGCAGGGTCCACGACTGGGGCGGCCAGACGGTGAAGTAGAGGGCCATGCCCGTGACCATTGCCAGGGGCCCAAGCACAAAGGCGCGCCAGAGGCGGGCGCCGGGGGCCGCGTGGGCCGGGGCGACGAGGAAGCCCACCACCACGCCGCAGATGCCACAGCGCAGGGCGGCTGGGTGGATGAGGTCGAGGTACCAGGGCTCGGTGGTGTCGCGCATGAGCACGAGCGCCGCCGCAAACCACCCCAGGAGGGCATAGGCGAGCAGGACGCGGGTGATGCGCACGGGCAGCGCGGTCATCGGGCCCACATACCCAAGGTGAGGCGCGCGTGCCCTGCTTGCCGA
>JBEIQK010000901.1:0-2481 GCA_040376505.1 Alphaproteobacteria bacterium
CAGGGTCACCCGCGCCGCGGCGAGGCCCCACTCCTCCAGGCTGGCCCGCACATTGCTCGGCAGGCCGGTGCGCGACCGCGCCAGCAGCCAGGCCGCCGCGTCGTCATGGCCGGCGGCGAGATCGGCCGCCAGCCCCTCGCGGGTGAGGCGGTGGCGGTGGAGCACGTCGCCATCGACATAGGGCGCCAGCCGGCAGAGCCGGCCATAGTCGGCGCTGTGCAGCTCGCCCGGCGCCACCAGGATCTCCCGATCGGGCGTGAGCAGGAAGCCCGGGCTGCGCGCCGAGCCCGGCCCGGCCCGCCGCACCGCGAGGAGCCCCTCGGGCCCCCGTTCCCCCTCCAAAACGCCCACCCGGTGCAGCACATCGGCGGCCCGGCGCAGCCAGACCAGCTCCCGATCGGCCCAGGTGAGCCCCTGATCGGCGGCGAAGACCACCGGGCAGCGCAGCCGCAGGGCCTCGCTCAGGCGCGGCAGCGAGACCCAGTCCCGCCGAACGATGCGCAGCAGGGCGCCGGCGGCGGCGCGGGGGCCTTCATCGTCGACCAGGGCGGCCGGATCGGTCACCGGGCGGGGCCGGCTCTCAGGAAAGCCATGCAGCGCCCCTGCCGCCGGCCGGGCCAGCCCCGAGGCCATCGCCAGGGCCATCGCGAGCTGCCAGCGCGCCCCATCGCCGCCCAGGCGGTCGAAGATGCGCCGCTCATCGTCTTTGCGGATGACCCCCTGGCGCGTCACCCGCGGCGGCTCGGCCTCGAGGGCTGCCGCCACCACGATGGCGTCCCAGCGCGTGTCGGTCGGGGGCGAGGAGGGGCTGTGGCCCTCGGGCTCTTCGAGCTCGGGCAGGGGCTGGTGGCCGGCCAGCACCGGGTTCACCCGGCAGAAGCCGGCGTAGAAGCGCGGATCGATGGTCGAGCCTGGGCTCGCCGCCGCCCGTGGCAGCAGCACCGCCGCCTGCCACAAGCCCGGCCCCGCGGCGTCGATCCGGCCGCGAAAGCGCTCGGGCACGGCCTCTCCGGGCCCGGCACCAACGAGGAGGCCCATGGCGAGGTCCTGATCGGCGGGGTCAAGCGTGGCCAGCGCCGCCTCAACCGCCGCGCGATCTTCGGCCCCGGCGGGCTCGACCCGCATGGTGCGCCGAAAGGCCGGGTCGTAGCCGGCGACCAGGGCCCGGATGGCGCCGCCTTCGACCGCGGAGGGAGGCTGCCCGCGCAGGTGCTCGCTCATGCTCTAAAGCCCTCCGCGGGGCCGGTGAAGGCGCCGATCAATTGCCGCTCTTGGTGGCCTTGAAGTCGCCCTGGATCCAGCAGTCGATGGCGGTGTCGGCGCTGTCTTCATCCACGCCAAAATAGCCAAAGCCCCGCAGCTCGTCACGGTCGACCTGGGGCTGACGGTAAAGAAGCCCCCCCACGCTGATGTAGAGCGTGTGGCCGCCCACCACCTTGGTGCCCGAGAAGACCACGCCGCCGTTGGCGTTCTCCAGGCCGAAGAAACGCTCGTCCTCGTTGCCATCGAAGGTGGCGTAGAGCTTGTCGGGGATGCGGCCGTCGATGTCCATGCTGCCGTTGATCCAGCCCATGTCTGCGGACTGCAGCCCGGGGATCGTGCAGCCGGCGTCTTCGTAGACGCTCTGGCCAAAGGTGACCGTCCACTTGCCCAGGATGTTGGGCACATCGCCGGTGTCGCCGCCGGCGCCATCGGGGTCGCCGCAGACCGAGGCGTCGACGGGCGCGGTGGTGTCGTCGGACTCGTCGCTCTTGCAAGCGAAGAGGGCGGTGGCGAGCGGCAGGACGAGGCGAAGAGACATGGGGAGCTCCAGCGCGAACCGGGTTCGTCGCTACCGATTTTGAGCCTTGCGCAGGCGGAGTTCAACCCTGCGGTTGCGCATCCGCCCCTCCGAGGTGTCGGTGGTGTCGATGGGCTGCGCAGCGCCGCGGCTGCCGACGAAGAAGCGCTGGGCCTCTACGCCATGGGTGTCGATGAGGGCCCGGGTGACCGCCGCGGCGCGGATGGCCCCCAGCTCCCAGATGGTGCCCACCTGCTTGCGCACCTGCGAAGGCAGCAGCGTGTCGTCCATGTGGCCCACCACCTCGATCTCGAGCTCGGGGTGCAGCTTCAAGGCCGTGCCAAGCAGGTCAAGCGTCATCGCCGACTCGGCCCGCAGCGTCAGGCCCCAGCCGCTGAAGAGCAGCGCCGCCGGGATCACGACCACGACGTCGCCGCCCTCGCGGGCCACCGTGACTTCGGAGCCCGCGAAGACCTGCACCAGCTCGGTGTAGATCGGGCTTGGCGCCCCGCCTCTCGCCGCCCCGCCTTCGGCCTGCAAGGCCTCGTTCTGCAAGCGCAGCGCCCGCACCTCGCGGTCGAGCTGGCCAATGAGTTGGGCCTGCTGCCGGCTTGGCATCAGGCTGGCGCAGCCCGACGCGAGCAGCAGCAGCAGGAGCGCGGCGGCCCTCATTGCAGCAGCCAGATGGCCGGCTCGATCGA
>JBEIQK010000801.1:0-2937 GCA_040376505.1 Alphaproteobacteria bacterium
ACTCCACGGTCGCAAACAGACGGTTGATGAAGTAGGTGCCCTCCACCAGCACCAGGAGCTGGCGACCGCGGCGCCCGCCGGCCTTGAGGAAGCGCTCAGCGTCTTGAAAGCTGTTGTGGTAGCTGTCGGCCTGCTTGGGGTCGATGCCCACCACCGGGGCGATGATCTCGGAGCCCGAGAGGGCGGGCCCCTCGTGAACGGTCACCACGCCCACACAGTCCTCGGCGCCGGAGAGGATCACCGGCTCAAAGCCGTGGCGCGCCTGAATCAGCGCCGACATGCGCTGGAAGACCTCGGCGTCATCCTTGTTGAGGGGCAGGTAGTACAGATGATCCGAGGTGAGGACGACGAACTGGGCGAGGTTGATGGCGTAGGTGCCCTCGCGCAGCACCCGGCGCTGGGGGCCCTTCTGTCCACCGGCGGCCAGAAAGCCCGTCGCGTCTTGAAAGTCCTGGGCCACTTCATTGCTGCCCAAGGCCTGGCTGGCGTCGAGGGGCCGGCCGTCGCGGGCGAAGACGTAGCCGATCTTTCCCTGGGGGATGGTCACCAGGGGCATCCGGTGCACCGCGAACTGAAAGGGCATCCGCCAGTGCGCGCCGCCGCGCAGGACCTGGGGCTGAAATCCGGCCTCGCCGTTCAAGGCGATGAAGCCGCTCTGAATGGAGCCGGCGGCGCTCCAGCGCTTTTCGAGGATGCCGATGCGGTCATTGGGGATGACCGACAAGCCGATGAGCCAGAAGAGCAGGAGCCCGGCGAGCAGCAGGAGCCCCAGGGTTGGGAGGATGAGGTCCATGAGACACTCCGACACAACAACCTTCGCGCGCCCCCTTGCCGTTGGTCAATGGCCAGTGCGCGGCGGGGTCGCGGGGAGGTTGAGATGGCCCTCTTGGAGAGGGTCGCTGGCGTATAGAGCGCCGCGAAGGCCCCTGGTGGGCGCTTCGGTGTCAGTTTTTGTCTCGGCGGCCTGCATCCCTCGGCCCCGGTTGCGGCGGCGGCGCCGTGGCGGCCCGGTTAGCTCGGCGCATGATCGGGCTCTTCCTCGCGTTGGCGCTGGGCTGCGCGCCCAAGGCGGCCTCGGTGGCCGAGCAGCACCGCCTCGAAGGCGAGCTGCGCAGCCTCGCCGCCCGCGCCCATTGGAGCGGGGTCGACGGCACCTACCGCCGCCTGCTGGCCCTGCCCGGCGCGCCCCTCTCCTACGATGACCACTGGCTCGGCGCCCAGGCGGCCGAGGCCCTGGGCGAGCCGGCCGAAGTCTACCGCCGGCTCCAAGCCGCCATCGCGCTGGACGCCACCGACGCGGCCCTGGACTGGTCGGCCCGCATCCTCATCAACTCGGGCGCGGTCTCCCTCCGGACGCCCGGCGGCGGCGACCTCGTGGCGCTGGACATGCCCTTTGAGCCCGACTGGCGCCACACCGTCGAGGTGGCCCAGGCGGCCCTGCGCGCCCAGGGGGCCTACGAGGGCCTGCTGCCGCTCGGCCGCTATACGCTCGGCGGCCAGCCCTTCGAGGTCGTCGGCGAGCCCCTGGTGGAGCTGCACCTTCGACCCTGAGCGGCGGGCCTACATCTCGTCGAGCAGCGTGATCCCGAGCAGGCCGAGGCTGGCCCCGAGCGCCGCCTGGGTGGCCTTGACCAGGGCCGCCCGGGCCGCCGCCACCGCCGGGGGGGCGCCCACCACCCGCCCTTCGGGGGCGGCGTAGAAGCTGGAGAAGGCCCGCGCCAGATCGTAGAGCCCCTTGGCCACGAGGCTGGGATCGAGCTCGGCGACGGCCTTGTGGTGCAGATCGGGCAGGGCCAGCAGGCTCAGGAGCAGCCGGCGGGCGTGACCCTCGGCCAGGGCCGCGTAGTCGGGCTCCACGCCGTCGAGGCTCTGACCGACCTTGCCGAGGATGGCGGCGCAGCGGGCGTAGGCGTACTGGCAATAGGGCCCGGTGTCGCCTTCAAAGCTGATGCTGGCCTGCTTGTCGAAGATGATGGTGCGGGCCGGGCTGTTTTTAAGCAGGAAGTAGCGCAGGCCGGCCTGGGCGATGGCCTCGGCCCGGCGGCGCTGCTCGGCCTCGGCGAGGTGGCTCCAGCGCTCGACGTTGGCGGCCAGCACGGCCTCGTGCAGCTCGTCCATCAGGTCGTCGGCGTCGACCACGGTGCCCTCGCGCGACTTCATCTTGCCATCGGGCAGCTCGACCATGCCGTAGCTGCGGTGCACCAGCTTGCCCTCCATCGCCGGACGGATGGCGCCGAGGATCTTGAACAGTACAACGAAGTAGTAGTCCTGCTCATTTCCGACGACATAGATCAGGCGATCGGGGGCGAGGGCCTCGTGTCGGGCCACCGCCGTGCCCAGATCCTGGGTGATGTAGATGCTGGTGCCGTCGGCCCGCAGGACGATCTTCTGGCCCTCCATGCCCACCCGCGACAGATCGAAGGCCACGGCGCCGTCGGCGGTGCGGTGAAAGACCCCCTCGTCGAGGCCGCGGGCGACGAGCCCCTTGCCGGCCGTGTAGGTCTCGCTCTCGCGCTGCACGAGGTCAAAGCGGATGCCCATGCGGGCGTAGGTGGCGTCAAAGCCGGCCTCACACCAGCCGTTCATCGTGCGCCACAGCTCCATCACCGCCGGGTCGCCGGCCTCCCAGGCCATCAGCATCGCCCGGGTGGCGGCGCCAAGCTCGCTCTCGGTGTTGAAGAAGACCTCTTCTTCGGGGCCGCCGCCCTCGGGGTAGCGGGCCTTGTACTCGGCCTTGATCTCGCTGCTGAACCGCACGTAGAAGTCGCCCACGAGGTGGTCGCCCTTCTTGCCGCTCGACGCCGGCGTGACGCCCTCGCCCCAGCGCTGCCAGGCCACCATCGACTTGCAGATGTGAACGCCGCGGTCGTTGATCAGGTTGGTGCGGGTCACCTTCGCCCCCGCCGCCGCCAGCAGGGTGCCCAGGGTGGCGCCGAG
>JBEIQK010000106.1:0-12589 GCA_040376505.1 Alphaproteobacteria bacterium
CGGGGGGGCTGGCCGCCAGCTCCACGCCGGCCGCCGGGTAGGCCGCCTCCAAGAAGCGCAGCGAGACGGTGTGCTCGACCGCAGGCGGCGCGGGAGCCGGCGGTTCTTCGGTGAGGGCGAAGAGCAGGGGGATCAGGGAGACAGGCACAGCGGCGTCCATGGGGGCGCTCCGGCCATCGGACCGCGAGCACCCAGCGAGAGAGGGCGTAGCCAGGGGCCTTCACCGCGTCGACCGGGCTGCCTTTGGGTGTACCCTACCGCCCACCGGCCGAAACCCTTCGTAAAACCTACACCCGCCGCCGCTTGGGAGGCCCCGTGTCTGCCGCTGACCCCTTTGAAGACACCCTGCGCGCCGAGCTGGCCCGCGCGGTGGCGCTGAAATCGCAAGCGATGGCCGCGCTGATCGTGCTGGGCACCGTGCCGGTGGTGGCCGGCGTGCTGATCAAGGGGCAGGGCCTCGTGCAGATCGTGGAAGGGCCGCAGGTGATGGTGGCCTTCTTTTTGCTGGTGGTGGCCTTCTTCGCGGTGGAGCTGGCGGCCGGTCGACACATCCGCCGGTGCCTCGACGCGGGGGTGCCCTTGTCGCCGAAGCTCGGCCTGCAGCTCGTCACCGTAGAGGCCTTGATGCCGACGATCGGGCTCGGCCTCATCGCCGCCTTCCTCGGCGGGGCGCCGGCCTTGACCGCGCCCCAGGTGCTGCTCTACGCGCTGATGACCGTGGCCAGCGCCCTGCACCTCGATCCCCGGCTCTGCCTGTGGTCGGGCGCCCTCTCGGCGGCCGGGTACGCGGCCCTCTCCGGCTTTCTGCTCTCCACCGGGCGGGTGGACATGGCCCTGGAGGCCGAGCCCGTCACCCACCTGATGCGCGGCACCTACCTCTTCGCCACCGGGGTGGCGGCGGCCCTGCTGGCCTGGCAGGTGCGGGTGCGCGTGGGGGTGGCGGTGCGGGCGGCTCTCGATCACAGCCGCGTGGTGGGCATCTTCGGCCGCTACCTGCACGAAGACGTGGTGGACCGGCTGATCAACGCCCCCGACGGCCTGCGCCTGGGGGGCCAGCGGCGCATGCTCACGGTGATGATGACGGACCTGCGCGGCTTCTCGGCCCTCTCCGAGCGAAACCCGCCGGAGCGGGTGATGAGCCTGCTCAACCACTACTTTGGACGGATGATCCCGCTGATCCTCGAAGAGGGCGGCACCATCGATGAGATCCTCGGCGACGCCATCGTGGTGCTCTGGAACGCGCCCCTCGATCAGCCCGACCACGCCACGCGGGCCCTGCGCTGCGCCCTGCGCTTGCAGGTGGAGATGGAGACGGTGAACGCCTGGGCGGCGGCCGAGGGCCTGCCGGCCTTGGAGATGGGGGTGGGCCTGCACAGCGGCGAGGCGGTGGTGGGCAACATCGGGGCGCCCCAACGGCAGAAGTACGGCGTGGTGGGCACCACCATCAACCTCGCCGCCCGGGTGGAGTCGGCCACCGTGGGGGGCGAGGTGCTGGCGACCCTGGCGGTGATCGCGCAGGTGGAGGCCAGCGCCCTGCACATCGCCGAGCGCCGCAGCCTGCGGCCCAAGGGCGCCTCAGAGCCCCTGGAGGTGGCCTCGGTGCAGGGTCTCGGCGACCTGCGCCTGCCGGCGCGCGACGAGGCCCTGGTTGCAGTGGCGCCGCGGGCGGTCACGCTCTTTTTGTTCAAGGGCAAGGAGCTCGATCCCGAGCCCATCGTCGCCGAGCTGGTGGCCTTGGGGCCCCAGGCGGTGGCTGTGCGCTGCGCGGCCCCCCTCGACGGCCAGAGCGACGTGCTGCTGCGCATCGAGCCCGGGGTCGAAGCCGCCGCGCGGGTCCGTCCACGGCCCGACGGGGCGCTGCTGCGTCTGACCTCGGCCGAGTCAGCCCGGCAGGTCCACAAGGCCCTGGCCTCACCGTAGCGGATCGGCGCCGCTGCGGTACACTACCAGCCCGCTCCACGCCGAGGACCCCATGCGCCGCCACGCCCTGCTCGCCCTGCTCGCCCTCTCCTGCGCCGACGAAAAGGAGCCCGCCACGGAGGGCGGCGGCGACGACGGCGGCAACGTCGACGACACCGCCAGCACCGGCGGCGACGACACCGGCGGCGGCGACGACACCGGCGAGCCCGACCCCGATCCGATCGACCCCTGCGTGGCCCTCGGCCTGGAGGCCCGCGACTTCGACGCGACCGCGCCCAGCGCCTACCAGCGCCGCCAGCCCGCCGGCGACTTCAGCGTGCCGCTCACCGACGGCACCACCTGGACCCTGTCCGAGCAGTGGAGCGGCTGCGACGTCTACGCCTTCGTGCCCAACTGGTTTGAGATCAGCCCCCTGGACAACCGCTCCTTCTGGGAGACCGACCTCGAAGACCTCGTCGACGCCAGCCCCAAGAACGCCCACTACTTCTTTGTGGTCGGCCAGGCGGTCTTTGGCTCGGCCGAAGAAGAGGCGAGCGCCATGGCCGCCCGCATCGACGCGCTGCTGCTCGAGCTCGACGAGGAGGACCGCGCCTGGTGGAGCGACCGCCTGCACGTGGTTGACGGCACCCCGGCCGCCTACGACGGCCTCGTCTCGGAGATGTTCCAGACCGATGTGGGGGTCTTTGGGTGGACGATCGATCGCGATCAACAGATCCGCGGCATGGGCTACATGGCCGATGTCACCGCCTACGATCGCGCCCTGGCCGACGCCGGCGAGTGGCCCTACGAGATGCGGCTCTTCCCCGTCTCCCACGAGGTCAAGTACCTCAACTTCGAGCACGAGCGCGCCGCCCGCCTCGACGCCCAGGGCGCCACCCTGGTGCCCGTCTTCGGCGGCGACGTGGTGGCCGAGTATGTCGACGGCGCCATGGTGCTGCCCGACGCCACCACGATGGCCACTTTCGACTCGCTGGAGATCGAGGTCATCATGGAGTGCCCCAACAAGGACTCCTATGAGATCAACAATTGCGGCGCCTGGGACTACCTCGCCTACCTCTGGCTCTACGACGAGGCCACCGAGTCCTACGTCGAGATGGGCCGCTTCATCACCAGCTACCACCGCGAGAACCACTGGGTGGTCGATGGCACCCACGCGCTGGCCTGGCTGCAAGACGGCGGCACCCGGCAGGTTCGTTTTCTCTGGGCGCCGCCCTGGAACACCCAGCCGACCGGCGTGACCCTCCAGCTCCGCCTCTTCAACCAGGGCAAGGGCATGGCCCCGCGCGAGGCGGTGCCTCTGTTCACGGGCGGCGCCTTCAACACCGCCTACAACGACCGCACCCCGGTTGAGGTGGCAGTGCCGGCCGACGCCGCCAAGGTCGAGCTGCGGGCGATCATCACCGGTCATGGCATGGAGGCCAACAACTGCGCCGAGTTCTGCAAGCACGGCCACCACTTCACCGTCGGCAGCACCACCGCCAGCCTGGAATTCGACGAGGCCGGCACCAACCGCGGCTGCGAGAAGACCGCCGACAGCGGCACCATGCCCAATCAGGCCGGCACCTGGTGGTATGGCCGCGGCGGCTGGTGCCCCGGTCGTGAGGTGGAGCCCTTCATCTACGACTTCAGCGCCGAGGCCGCGGCCGGCAGCACCGTGAGCGTCTCCTACGCGGCCACCCTCGACGGCGGCGACCCCATCGACGGGGCCGGCAACATCGAGATGCGGAGCTGGGCGGTCATCTACAAATAGCGGCCGCCCAGGCTCCCCGCGGGCTTAGAGCGCCGTCGCGCTGGCGGTGGCGCCGGTGCTGACCAGCCCGGCGTTGTCGACGGCGCACACCCGAAAGGCGTGGGTGGCGCCCGCGGCGAGGCCGGTGAGGCTGGCGCTGGTGCCGGTGGTGGTGGTGAGCAGCGTGCCGGCCGAGCAGGAGGTCGGCGCCGTCGCCCCGGCGGCGTAGACCACCTTGTACCCAGACAGACCGCTGCCCGCGTCGGAGAAGCCGGTCCAGGACAGACCGATGGCGCCGGTGGTCGCCGTGGCGCTGGCGGTGCCGTTGGTGGGCTTGGTGACATCGACGAAGATGCTGTCGGTGACCGGGCTGCTCATCGCCGTGCCGTAGCTGTCGCGGTACCAGACATAGACGGTGCGGGCGCCGCCGCCGGCCAAGGTCCAGCTCATCGTCGAGCCAATCGTCTTCCAGGTGGAGCAGGTGGTGGAGTTGGAGACACAGACCGCCGACACGGCGGTGTCATCGGTGGCCGAGAAGCCCAGGGTGACGGTCTTGCTGGCGGCGTAGGTGTCGCCATTGTTGATGGTGACGGTGCCGGTGGGGGCGTTGTACTCCGGGGCCGGGGTGAAGGTGGCGGTGGCGCCGGTGGAGAGCAGCCCGGCGCTGTCGTAGGCGCAGACACGCACGCTGTAGGCGGTGCCGTTGGTGAGGCCGGTGATGGTGGTGCTGGTGTCGGTGCCGGCGTAGTGGGTAGTGCCGGTGGTACAGGCGGTGGGAGCGGTGGTGCCAGCCTTTCCGACGACCTTGTAGGAGGCGAGCCCGCTGCCCGCGTCGGAGAAGCCGCTCCAGGACAGGGCGCCGCCGCCGCTGGCCCCGGTCGCCGCCACCGTGCCATTGGTCGGCTTGGTGGTGTCGACGGTGATCGTGTCGGTCACCGGGGTGCTGGTGGTGTTTCCATGGCTGTCTTGAAACCAGGCGTAGACGGTGCGCGCGCCGCCACCGGAGAGGGTCCAGGTCACCGACGAGGCGTAGGTCTTCCAGGTGGTGCAAGTGCTCGTATTGGACAGACAGATCTTGCTCACCGCGCTGGCGTCGGTGGCCGAGGGGTTGATCGTCACCGCCGTGGAGGTGGCGTACACGGCGTCGGCGTTGATGGTGACCGCACCGCCGGTGGGCGCATCGTACTCGGTGCGGGCCTGGATCAAGCCCGTGGCACCGGTGGACAGATTGCCCGCGGCGTCGGTGGCGCAGACCCGGAAGCGGTAGGTGGTGCCCGCGGTGAGGCCGGTGATGAGCGCGCTGGTGTCGGCGCCGCTGTACCAGGCGGTGCCCGTGGTGCAGCTCGTCGGGGCCGACGTGCCGGTGGAGGCCACCACCGTGTAGCTGGAGACGCCGCTGGTGTCGGAGAAACCGGTCCAAGAGACCGTGACGCCCGAGGCGCCCCCCGCCGCCGTGGCGGTGCCGTTGGTGGGCTTGGTGATGTCGTAGACGATCGAGTCGGTGATGGCTCCGCTGGTGTTGCCGGCGGCGTCGCGCAGCGACACCGTCACGGTGCGGGTTCCGGCGGTGGAGGTCAGCGTCCAGGCGCTGGTCGTGGCGAAGGGCACCCAGTTTGTGCAGGTGCTGCTGTTGGAGACACACATCTCCGTGACCGCGGTGTCGTCGCTGCCGGTGAGGGTGAGCGTGACGGCGGTGCTGTTGGTGGCGCTGGCGCCGCTGTTGATCGAGACAGTGCCAGTGGGCGCGGTGGTGTCGATGGTGGAGGCGGCCACCATCGCGCTCACGTCGATGCGCGGGCTGCTGATGCCGTTGCGGGCGTCGGTGACCGTGTCGCCGGTGGCAGACAGTCGGGCGAGGCGCTCGGCCGGCGTCTCCGAGGGAAAGGCATGGGCGGCGACCGCGATGGCGCCCGCGACATGGGGAGTGGCCTGCGACGTGCCGCCCATCGTGATGCCCGCGGCGGTGATCAAGGCGCCCGGCGCGAGCAGATCGACCTGGGCGCTGGAATTGGAGAAGCAGGTGACCTTGTCAGCGGCGGTGCTGCTGTCGGAGCAGGTGGACCAGGAGACCCCGCCCATGTTGGTGTCGTAGACGGCCCCCACGCTGACCGCCTCGGTGATGCAGGAGGGGCTGGCGATGGAGTCGGAGTAGCCGTTGTTTCCGGTGGCGATGGCCGAGAGCACGCCCGCGGCCTTGGCCGCCGCGACCGGGGTGGTGAGCGCGTCGGTGTCGCAGGCGCTCGTGTAGCGCCCGCCGCCCAGGCTGAGGTTGGCGGCGACGATGTTGTAGCTGGCCTGGTTGGCGACGATCCAGCTCATCGCGGTGATGAGATCGCTGGTGTAGGCGTAGCCATCGGCGCGGAAGACATCGAGGGCGATGATGTCGGTCTCGGGCGCCACGCCGAGCACGATGCCGGCGACGTTGGTGCCATGGTAGCTGCCGGTGTCGCGCGAGGAGTCGCTGGGGGCGATGTCGGCGGCGTAGACCACCGAACAGCTCGACCCGGCCGCCGAGCAGGAGCCGAAGGCCGAGCGGGTGAAGTCCACGCCGGTGTCGAGGACGGCCACCGCCGTGCCCGCGCCGGTGAAGCCGGCGGTCTGGGCGGCCGGCTGGCTGATCAGGCCGAGCGACTGGGTGAGGGCGTGATCGTAGCGCTGCTCGCGCCAAAGGCCCACCACCCGGCTGTCCTTGCGCAGGGCCCGCAGGGTGCGCGGATCGCCCACCCGCACGAAGGCCATCGAGAAGCGATTCCAGCGCTTGAGCGGGGCGGCGCCGTCGTGATCGAGGAGCAGGTTGTCGACCAGCTCGTCGGGGCCCAGGATGACGCCCTCGGCCCCATCATCGGCCAGCTCGACGATGAGGTCGACGTAGCCATCCTCGGCCAGGGCCTCGGCGAAGCCATCGGGATCGAGGGCCCCGCTGTCTTCCTCGCCGGGGGCCGCGCAGGCCGCCACGCCCAGAACCACGCCCACCATCCACGCCGACGTGCGACCCAACATCTCGACTCCCAAGAGCGCCGGGCGCCGGCCCGTGTCGCTGTTGGGAGGGGCTACGGACCCCGCCCCGCGTGCCAGTAGCCCCCGATCCCGCCTCGGGGGCCCAAGATCAGCGCCTCACTCGGCGATCGGCGGGCAGGTGCCGGCCTCCAGGCAGGCGGCGAAGCCGAGCACGCGCGGGCCCTCCACCATCGGCGAGGGCTGAGGCCGCCAGCCGCGGGCGAGGCGATCCCGCAGGAGGCGGGCGGCGCAGGGCCGCCGATCGTAGCGGGCGACCGCCCGCACCACGCCCAGTCAGGTGGTGTCGAAGACCAGCCAGCCATCGCCCTCGCCGACGAGGACATCGAGACTGTACTCGTCCTGGGCGATCACATCATCGACGTTGTAGCCTGCGCGCAACACGGCTTCGAGGGTGCGCAGTGAGGTTGGGTCCATGGTCCCGGACTATCCCTCGGCCTCGGTGTCTTCGGTGAAAGGCGGGTGACGCAACCCCTCGATCGGTCCAACCAGCTCGCCCACAGCGTGGGCGTTGAGGCGGTCGACGAAGGCCTGCCGGGCCTCGTAGAGCACACCCTTCAGCCGACAGCCAGGCAGCAAGGTGCAGTCGCCGTCGGGAGCGAAGCAGCGGACGAGGTCCATATTGGGCTCGAGCTTCGCCACCAGATCACCCAGCCGCAGGGTGCCGAGGTCGACGCCCAGCGTGAGCCCGCCATTGCGGCCCCGCTGTGAGCGCACAACCCCGGCGTGAACGAGGCTCTGGGCCACCTTTGCGAGGTGGTGCTCAGAGACCCGCAGGCTGCTCGCGGCCTCTACCACCGTGATGGCCCCCGTCGGGCTGCGGGCGAGGAGAAGCAGAAGGCGGAGCGCATAGTCGGTGTGGAGCGTGAGCTGCATCTGTCGGCCTATCCAGCCGGCGCCGTGCAGCCCGCAGGGGCGCACGGGCAGCTTTATTTCGGCATGTACAACTCCACTTTAATATGGTATTTAGAATGCTGTTTCAAGGAGCCCCTATGTCCACCGCCGCCCTGCTTCGCGCCAGCCTCAACACCATCCTCGACGCCCACCCCGAGATCACGCCGCACTTCTACGCTCGCCTCTGGGCCCGCCACCCGGAGCTCCGGCCGATGTTCAGCCGGTCAAGCCCGGAGCATCAGGCCCGGATGCTGCAAGACGCCATCGTCGCCGCGGTGGACCACGCTGAAGACGCGGTTTGGCTGCAGTCGGCCTTGGGCGCAATGGGCCGGCGGCACCTCGACTATGGCGTCACCGCGCCGATGTACGATCAGGTCGGCGCCGTTCTGCTCGACACGCTGGCCGCCCTCGCCGGTTCGGCCTGGACGCCGGAGGTGGCTGCCGCCTGGGCCGACACCTATGGCGCGCTGGCCGGCATCATGATCACCGCCGCCGAGGAGGCATCCATGACGCCGTCTTGACCGCTGGTGACAGACGGTGACACAACCCGCAGGGCCCCTCCGGTACCTTTGAATACATGCGGCGCGCACCCCCCCACATCTTTTGGGCCCTCGTGGCCGGCGGCAACGTCCAGCCGATCCCCGGCGCCACCGGCGTGCTGGAAGACGACGCTGTGGCGCAGGCCGCGGCCTGGCAGGCACCGGCCGGCTGGGTCGACGGCGGCGTGATGGCCTGCGACGCCGCCCGGGAGCCCTCCTGGGTCGAGCAGGGCCGGCGACTCGGTCAGCCGCTCTACACCGACACCTTCATCGTCGAACAGTCGGCAGTGGTGCTGGGCGATGGCGACCGCTTCGTGCAGGTCGAGGGCCTCGGCGTGGCGGTTGAACGCACCCTCGACGGCGAGGCCCGGGCCATCCCGGCGCCCTGGCCGATCACGCGGGTGGCGGCGATGGACCTGCGGGAGGACGGCCAGCGCGACCTGATCCTGCTGGGTCAGGGTCTGCAGGTGGTCTGGGACGCCGACAGCCCCAATGAGCGCATCGAGCTCCTGGCCCAGGGCGAGCCCTTCTCCGTCTTTCGCGCCGCCGTGCCCGGCGACCTCGATGGCGACGGCGATCTCGACCTCTTCGCCCTGGTGGCGGGCGGAGAGACCAGCGGCCACAGCGAAGGGCTGCTCTGGCGCAACGAAGATGGCGACCTGATCGGGCCCGAGCCGGTTTGGGACCGCGCGGATCCGCGCTGGGGCAACCCCTTCTCGGTGCGGATGATGGACTTCACGGGCGACGCGGCGCCCGACCTCTACGTCTGCAATGACTTCGGCCCCGAGCAGGGCGGCAACTGGCTCCTCGCCAACGATGGCCGCGGCGGCTTCACGCCCGAGGCCGCCCCCGGGCTGGAGCTGGCCACCTACTGCATGGGCACCTCGGTGGGCGACGCCAACGCCGACGGCGCCCTCGACCTCTACCTTGGGGCGATCGAGTCGCACTTCCTGCTTGAGAAGGCCGGCAGCGGCTACGTCGAGGCCGAGGCCGCCGCCCACCTGCCCGGCTTTTTGCCCCACCAGATGGTGTGGGGCTCGCAGATGATCGACCTCGACAACGACGGCGCGGTCGACATCCTGGCCGCCACCAGCGACTTCACGGTGCCCAAGGCCGAGGCCTTCCCCCTCTGGGCGATGATGGGCCAGGGCGACGGCACCTTCGTGGAGTCGGGCGCCGCCCTGGGGCTGCCCCAGGCTGGCTACACCCGCGCCCTGGTCGCCCGCGACCTCAACGAAGATGGGCTCCCCGACCTCTTCGTCACCGGCTTCGACGCCACGCCCCGCCTCTACCTCTCCGAGGGCTGCACCAGCGGCAGCTTCGTGGTGGTGGAGGCCCCTGAGGGGTCGGTGGTCGAGGTGGAGGCCGATGGGCAGGTCTTCGCCGCCCTGGTCACCGGGCGGCCTGGCTTCTCCGCCTCGATGCGCCCCGAGGCCCACATCGGCCTCGGCGCCGTCGAGGTCATCGACCGCCTCACCCTGCGGCCAAGCTGGGGCCCGCCGGTGGTGCTGGAAGGGCCGATGGCCCCCCGCCGCCGCCTGCGCTGGGACCCTTAGGCCGGGCTCTCAAAGTCGATGGCGTCGTCGGGATCGGCCGCCCCGGGCGCACCGGCCACCCCCGGCGGCAGATCCCAGAGGGTTGGCTCGGAGAGCTCCACCACGCCGAGCGGCTCGCCCGACGCGTCTTCGACGGAGACGGTCTCCCAGCTCACCGGCCCGCCGTCGAGCTCCTTGAGGAAGGACAGCGCCTCGTTGGCGTCGCGGGCGACCACCACGGCTTCGCGCAGGTAGGGCTGACCCGACGGGCCGCCCTGCACCGAGCCCCACCACCGCAGGGCGTTCGGGACCTCCAAGGCCCGCAGGCCGCGCAGCTCGCTCAAGGTCCAGGGCTCGGGGTAGACCCGCAGGGCTTCGAGCAGCAGCCCCTCGCGCTCGGAGTCGAGGTGCAGGCGGGCCAGCCAGCCGTGGATGCGGGTGATCAGGGCCGGCGGCAGGGGCTGGCTGAGCAGGCCGCGCCCCACCGAGCGGGCCTCCCCGGCGCGCCCGAGCTCGACGAGGCAGGTGAGGCGGCCGATGGTGGCCTGCTGGCGGGGGGTCACCGGCGGACGGGGCGCCTCGGGATCGGCGCCCCCCTCTTCGATCACAGCGAGCTGCTCGGCCTCGTGGAAGGCATCGAGGGCTTCGAGGTGGCGCCGCTGGCGGGCGATCAGCGTGGCGAGCTGCAGCCAGCCGGTGGGCGAAGGGCGCAGGATCAGCGCGTGGCGAAAGGCGCGCTCGGCGTCTTCGAGGTCGTCGACGCCGATCAGGCAGGCGCCCAGCAGCATCCACATCTCTTCGATCTTCGGGTGGCGGGAGACGCCAGCGCGCAGCACCTCGATGGCCTTGTCGGGGCGGTCGAGGGCCCAGAGCGCGCGGGCGCGGGCCTCCCAGGCGAAGGGGTGGTCTTCTTCTTCGGCCAGCTCACGGGAGCGCTCCAGGGCGCCCTCCCAGTCCTGGGCTGCGAGGGCCTCTTCACAGGCCTCGACCTTGCGCTGGACCTTCGCCTTGCGCGGCTCGAAGATCGATTGAACACGGTCCCAGAAGTTTGGCTCAGCCACAGGACACCCGCGTGGTTTTGTGCATCGCGCTGGCGCCCTGGGACTCCGCCGCAGACGGCCCTACACGATGCCCCGGCACATAACGAAGGCGCAGGACTTGAGCCAAGAAGACGCCGCCTCGACCGTCGCGAAGCCCAAAGAGACGCGCCCTGCCCGGAGGGTCTCTCCGACGGCAGGGCGCGTGGGTGCGGGACCGCGCGTCGCGCGGTTGGGGTCAGGGACCGACGGTTCCAGGCGGGATGATCCCCAGCGGCGAGCTGGCCAGCCCACCGGCGCGGATCTGAGTGCGAACACGACTGGTGCTGGTGGCACCGCCCTTGTTGTTCTGAGCCTTCATTGAGGCCTCCTGCTTCGAGCCCCCTCATCATCGTCCAGGAGGAGCCGTTCTGTATCGAGCAGGAGCACTTTATTGTTTGCAATTTGTGGAGCGATGTTGCTCAATCTCGAACAATCACGCCAGCCCCAAGACGCAGGAAGGCCCTGCCGAAGCAGGGCCCTCTGCCTCCCCCGCGCCGCTCAGGCGACCGAGGCGGCCAGCACCGTCGCGTCGACGCCGCGATCTCCGGCCACCACCCGCACCACGGTGCCCGGCGCCCAGACGGCCTTGCGCAGGACGCCGAGGGCGTAGACCTTCCCCTCCAGGCGGGCGAGGCTGCTGAGCGCGCCCACCTCCTCGTCGCCCAGCATCACCACAGCGCCCTGGGGCGGGATGGCGTCTTCGGCGAGCAGGAGGCGGCAGAGCCGCTTCTGGATGGAGCCGCGGATGTCGACCCGGTTCAAGACCTCCTGGCCGACGTAGCAGCCCTTGTCGAAGGCGCAGACCTCCTTGTCGAGGTTGAGCTCGTGGACCAGCGTCTTTTCGGTGCCATCCTCGGGCCAGGCGGCGAGCCCCTGCACCACCCGCAGGGCGTCGAGGCTGGCCCGGCCGATCGGCGCGGCCCCGGCGGCGATCAGGGCGCCCCAGACCTCCGGCAAGACGGCCCGCGGAACGAGGAGGTCGAAGCCGCCGAGCCCGCTGCGGTCGCGGCGCATCACGCGGATGCTGGCCTGCTCGCCGGGGACCACGGCGTGATCGTGATCCTGGGCCGGCACGGGCAAGCCGAGGCGGCCCAGGAGGTTGGCCGCCTCGGGGCCCTGCACGCTGAGCAGGGTGCACTCCCCGGGGAGCCCGCCCACCTCGATGTCATCGAGGGTGAGGTACATCTCGTACTGCTGCTCGAAGGCCGCGCGGGTGAGGCCTTCCAGCACCAGCAGGGCGCTGTCGTCGCTGAGCCAGTACAGGTCGGTGAGCGCGCGCACCCGACCGCGGTCGTCGCACATCGCGTGGCGGTTGCCCTGACCCACCTGCAGCTTGCGGGTGTTGTTGGTGAACATCCCGTTGGTCCAGCGGCGGACGTCGGCGTGGGTGAGCACGGCGTGCTCGACCTGACAGAGGTCGATGAGGCCGACGCCTGCGCGGGCAGCGGCCACCTCGGCGTCGATCGAGCTGAAGTGCGAGACCACCATCCACGCGCCGTGGACCTCCATCACGGCGTTGCGCGCGAGGTGGGCGGCGAAGAGGGGGGTCTTGTTCATCCCTTCTTTCCGTTCCGCGGCAGCAGCACGGTCTCGTCGCCGTCCTGCTGATCGATCCAGTCATCGTCGGGGACGATGGTGGCGCCCGCGGCGAGGGGCTTGTTCAGGGCCGAGAGGTTGACGCTGCGGGCAAAGCCGCCGGGGGGCCCCACCGGCGTGGTGGGCGCCTCGCCAAAGCCGGGATCGGCGTCGGGGGGCGGCAGCATGGTGGCGTCGGGCACGGGAGGCGGGCCGGTGCGAGCCGGCGCCGTGCGGGGCATGGGCGGCGGACCCCCGGGGGCGGCGACGGGCATCGGCGGCGGACCGCCGGCCGGCAGGGGC
>JBEIQK010000272.1:0-7732 GCA_040376505.1 Alphaproteobacteria bacterium
CTCGCCGCCGCCGCCCCCTTCTCGGGCGGCATCAGCGCCGACTTCCCCGATGACGCCACGCCCATCCCCGTGGAGGTCCTGTGGGGCGGCGTCGACGACACCGCCTACGAGCAGAACTTCAACACCTGGGCCTTGGAGATGATGGAGATGCTGCAGGCCAACGGCAGCTTCGTCGCCGCCTGCGACCACGGCATGGGCCACGAGCTCGACGCCAGCTTCTGGCCCTTCACCTTCCAGTTCTTTGCCGATCACCCCCAGGGCCTCAGCCCCGAGCCCTACGCCACGGCGCTGCCCGAGGTCTACCCAGACTACTGCTACCTCCCCGGGTAGGGGCGTTAGGCGGGGGGCTTGTCGGAGCCCCTATGCCTGAAGATGCCCACCGCCGGCCGAGCGCCATTCGCCGGGGCCTGCTCTGGTGGTTCCAGCCGCCCGCGATGCCCTACCTGTCCACCAGCTTTGTGGTGGACATCACCGAGGCGCGGGCCTACCTGCGGCGCTGCTCGGCCCTGGCAGGCCGCAAGATCACGCTCCAGCACCTCGTCGCCGCCGCGGTGATCAACGTGCAGCGCGCCTTTCCGATGGCCAACGCCCGCATCGTGGGCCGGCGGATCGTGCGCGAGACCCAGATCGGCCTCGCCATGCCGGTGAGCCTGCTGGAGTCGGGCGCCCCCAGCCAGCGCGAGCTGTCGATGGCCGTGCTCACCCAGGCCGAGGGCCTCAGCCTCGTCGCCCTGGCCGAGGCCTCCGACCGGCTCTTCGCCGCCGAGCGCAGCGACACGGTTGGAAACCCGGTCTTCCGGTTGCTGCTCTCTGCCTTTGATCACCTGCCCGATGGCCCGCTCTGGGCAGGGTTGGATCTGGTGGAAGGGCTGCGAAAGGTCCCGGCGGTGGCCGACCGGCTCTACGCGATGGTGCCGGCCACGACGGGGGTCACCAACCCCGGCGCCGCCGTTCGGATGCCGCCCGGCATCTGGCTGCGCGGCGGGGCGCTGGCCTTGCCTCAGCGCCTTGGCCACGTCGGCAGCGTCTGGGGCGTGCTCCCCGTGCAAGACGAGGTGGTGCCCCACGCCGGGCAGCCCGCCGTGCGACCGGTGTTACCGATCGTTTACGTCTTTGATCACCGGCTCTTTGACGGGGTGATGGCCGGCCGGATCCTCCACCACTTCGGGCAGATCCTCCTTGATCCGGCCGCCGTTTTTGGGGAAGCGGGGCAGCGTAGCCCATCCTCCTAGCGGTTTGTGTTGCGCGCTTTTTACAGCTGGTTGACCAACGCGCTACATTGTTCAAGGGCCCATCTTGCCGCACGCACAGGCCCCCCCGGAACCACCCTCGCCGTGCCCTTGTGAAGACCGATGAGAACGCTCCTTTTCCTCCTCCTCGCACCTGGCTGCGTGTTCATCACCGACACCGAGCTCGCCTCCCGCATCGACAAGGGCGAGGGCGGGGATGCGGGCGTCGACCCCAACGATGACACCGGCGTCCCCAATCCAGATGACTGCGAAGAGGCGGACAAGCTCACCTTTTGGAGCGACGCCGACGGCGATGGCTACGGTGATTCCACCAACGTCGTGCGCGACTGCGAGCAGCCCGCGGGCACCGTCACCAACAGCGCCGACTGCAATGACAACGACCCCAGCGTGACCGAGGCGCGCCCCTACTACACCGATGGCGACAGCGATGGCTTCGGCGACCCGGCCGCCGAGGTGGTCTCCTGCGAGCCGCCGCCAGGGGCCGTCGAAGCGGCGGGGGACTGCGACGACGCCGACGCCGACGTGAATCCCGAGGCCCTGGAGACCTGCGCCACCGTCTACGATGACAACTGCGACGGCCTCACCGACGGCGAGGGGGTGGCGGAGTGCCAGCCCTGGTACGAAGACACCGATGGCGACGGGTTCGGCGAGGGCGAACCCCTCTGCCGGTGTGCGCCGACCCCCGGCTTTGAGGCCCCCACCGACGGCGACTGCGATGACACCGTCGCCACCACCTTCCCCGGCGCGGCCGAGGTCTGCAACGACGGCCAGGACAATGACTGCGACGGCAGCCCCAACGCCTGCGAGCGGGCCGGCGCCTACGCCCTCGCCGCCGCCGACGGGGTGCTGCGGGGCGAGGCCAACCTCGACTGGGCTGGCTGGGCCGCCGCCGCGGCGGGTGACCAGAGCGGCGACGGCGCGCCCGACCTGCTGTTGGCGGCCCACAAGAGCAACCAGGGCTTCACCGACGCCGGTGCCGTCTACCTCCTCACCGGGGGCGACCTGGGCACGGTCGACCTCGACGAGCTGAGCCACCGCATCGTGCACGGCGACAGCGCCAACAGCCAGCTTGGCTACGCCATCAGCGGCGGCGTCGACCTCACCGGCGACGGCGCGCTCGATCTCGTGTTGGGGGCGCCCACCCGCGCCAACGGCGCCATCCGCCCGGGCGCGGTGTGGGTGGTTCCGGGGCCACTCCTGGGGGTTGGCGCCAGCGATGTGAGCGACCTCGGTCAGGTCTGGACCGGCCTCAGCAACGGCGATCTGGCCGGCTGCGCGGTGGCGGCGGTCGGCGATGTCGATGGCGACGGCCTGGGCGAGGTGCTCGCCGGCGCCTACAAGTCTTCGAGCGCGGCCGGCGTGGCCTATCTGCAGTACGGCCCGATCCTGGCCGGCGGCAGCCTGTCCAGCGCCGACCTCGTGCTCAGCGGCGCCACCGCGGCCGATCGTCTGGGCTACGCCCTGGCCGACGCGGGCGACATGGACGGCGACGGCCTGCACGAGGTCCTCGTCTCGGCCGACCGCGACGACCCGATCGGCAACGACGCGGGCACGGTCTACATCTTGAGCACCCCTGGCGCTGGCAGCCTGTCGGTGGCCGACATCAGCGACGTGCTGGTCGGCGCCGAGCTGCTCGCCTGGGCCGGCTTTGCGGTGGCCGGCGGTGGGGACCTCAACGGCGATGGCTTCGACGATGTGCTGGTCGGCGCGCCGGGTGAAGACGACGAGGCAGGCGCTGCCTACCTTGTGCATGGGCCGGTGGTGGGCAGCACCAGCCTGTCGGCCTCGGCGGCGCGCATCGCCGGCGTCGTCGCCGACGATCGGGTGGGTCGCTCGCTCAGCATCGTGGGCGACGTCAACGCCGATGGCGCGCTCGACTTCCTCCTCGGCGCCCAGGGCGACGGCGAGACCATGACCGGCTCGGCGGCGCTCTTCTACGGTCCGGTCGCCGGCGGGCTCAGCCTGAGCGACGCCGACGCCCTCTTCTCGGGTGCCAGCGCCGGAGACGCCAGCGGCTACGCCCTCGCCGGCGCCGACGTCAACCTCGATGGGGCCACCGACCTCCTCATCACCTCGCCGCGCGCCGATGGCCAGGCCGCCGACGCAGGCTCCGCCGCACTCAAGCTTGGAGGTGGGCAGTGACTGTCTTTGTTGCGATTCTCCTCACGGCCCTCGGACAGTCCGAGGCTGCCTGCCCAGCGCCGGTGGATGTGCGCACCTTCACGCAAACCATCTCCACGGCCGACGGCGCCTACAACGACATGGACCTGACCGCCTTCCACGCGGCTCGGTCCGAGGCCCTATCGGCCCTGTCCTGTCTGCTAGAGCCCCTCGGCTCAGCCCAGGTCGCCGCGCTCTACCGGATGCAGGCCCTTGGCGCCTTCGTCGACCGCGACCGGGCGGCCGGCGTCACCTACTTCCGCGGTCTCCTTGCCGTGGCCCCCGGCTACGTCCTGTCCGACTCCGTCGCCCCCGCTGGCCACCCCATGCGCCTTTGGTTTGAAGAGGCCCTCACCCAGCCGCCCGGGCCGACCCTGCCCTTGGGCGCGCCCTCGCGCGGCTGGGTGCAGATCGACGGCCGCGCCGCCGAGACCCGCCCCACCGACCGGCCCTACATCATCCAGGTCATGAACGCCGATGGCGGCGTGGTCTCCACTACGCTGGTCCCGCCTGGGCAGGCGCCCCCCGCCTACACCACCGGCGCCCCCTCCCTGATCGCGCGTTCGAGCCGCCCCGAGCCGCGCCCCGCGCGCCCGCCCGCCGACGACGGGGCGCGGGTCAACAAGCCCTTGTTGGCCACGGCGGGCGTCTCGGCCCTGGCGGCGGGGGGCCTCTACCTCGCAGCGGCGCAGCGCGAATCGCAGTTCTTTGACCTGTCCACGCCGAATGACGAGCTGGCGACCTTGCAGCGGCAGACCAACACGCTCGCCGGGCTCTCGCTCGGTGTGGGCGCGGTGGCCGGCGCGAGCTGCGCGGCGGCCTTCTTCGTCGGGACCTGGTGACCCGTGCCTCAGCGCGACTTTCGACTCCTTGAGAAGCTGGGCGAGGGCCCCTACGGGTCCTGGTCTCGGGCTGTCGACCTCAGCACCAGCAGCGAGGTGCTGCTCTGTCACCTGCGGGAGACCGACGCCGACACCCTGGCCACCGTGCGGGCCCAGATGGTGCGGGCTGCCGATGTACGGCACCCCTTTGTGGGGCGGCCGATCGAGCTGGTCGCCCAGGGCGACGCTCCGCAGCTCGTCTTTGAGCCCATCGACGGCCTCCCGCTCGACCGCGTGCTTCGCGTCCAAGGCATGCCCGTGCGGGTGGCCTTGGAGCTCATGCGCAAGGTCGCCCGGGGCCTGAGCGCCGCCTGGGATCGCGTGCCCAGCGGCCGCCTCCAGGCGCTGGGTCTGCTGCACGGCGCCCTGTCTCCGGCCCATGTTTGGGTCGCCCGCAGCGGTCAGGTGCGGGTCTTCGGGCTCTGGTCGAGCGTGACCGCGCCGCCGGTGGAGGAGCGCGACCCGATCTATTCGGCGCCAGAGGTGCTCGACGGCGCGCTCAGCCACGCCGCCGACGTCTACAGCCTGGGCGCGATGCTCTGCCACGCCATCACCGGGATGGCCCCCGACGCCGCGGGGCGCACCGCCGACGAACACGGGGTCCTCGTCGCGATCGTCACCGAGATGGTGGGGGAGATCGCCAACGACCCCGTATTGGTCGAGCTCATCGGCCGCATGATGGCCTTTGATCCGGCAGAGCGCCCCGCCGCCGCCGAGGTGGAGGCCACCATCGAGCGCACCCGCAAGGAGCGCGAGGAGCCGCGGACCTCGGACTGGTGCGAAGTCACCATCCCCCGCGTGCGGGCCACGCCGATGGCCGATCGGCCGCGCACCACGCGCATCGCCAGCATCACCCGTCGCCCCCAGGCCGATCCGGCGATCCGCCTCGACGGCGCCGCGCCGAGCGGGGCCAACCCGTCGATCCCGCCGCTGCTGCCCGAAGAGGAGCCATCGGTGGAGGCCGCCACCGCGCCCGCCGAAGTCGAGCCGGTCGCTGCGGAGCCCGTCGCCGAGGAGGCTGCGCCCGAGCCGGTCGCCGCAGAGCCCGAACCCGTCGCCGCAGAGCCCGAGCCCGAACCCGTCGCCGCAGAGCTCGAGCCCGAGCCCGAGCCCGTCGTCACAGAGCCCGAGCCCGTCGCCGCCGAGCCCGAGCTCCGCGCAGCCCGACCCCGTCCCACCGCCAGCGGCTTTGCCGCGGTGGACCCGCCCGAAGCTGAAGACACCGAAGAGTCGAGCGGCGACTGGACCGTGGACACGGCCCCGGCCACCCCCGTCACCGAAGAAGACCCCGTCTGGGCCGCGGTCCTCACCCAGGAGCAATTGGGCAAGGCCCGCGCGTCGGCCATCACCCGGCGCATGTTCCCCGATCCCAGCGACATCGACGAGCTCTTCGGCGCCGCCAGCGGCCCCGACGAAGACATCGAAGCCGGCGAGGCCCCCGAGGGGGCCGCCGACGGGCTGGAGGCCATGGAGGCCGAGGAAGAAGAGGAGGCTGCCGCCGAGCGCACCGGCGTCTGGGGCTTCTTCATGGAAGAAGGCGCCCGGGCCGACAGCGGCTACCGCGCCGCCGCCGTGCAGATCACCGAGAAGCGCAGCCCCACGCTCAAGCGCGTGGAGATGGAGCGCTACAACAACGATCGCGTCACCACCTATGAAGGAGAAGACGACGTCTTCGTGGGCGGCGACGAGGGCGAAGACAGCGACGAGGGCTTTGGCGGTCGCAAGGCGATCCTCGATCGCGACCGCACCCAGATGAGCCCCATCCCCGACTTCGACGCCGTGGACGAGCCCGCCGAGGCCCCCGAGGGGCTGGAGCCCGAGCCCTTCGTGCCCGTGCGCTCCAAGATCGAGTTCCTGAGCGGCCGTCCGCGCAGCCCCAACCGCGCCGAGCCGGCCGCCCCGGGGCCCCGCAAGCCGACCCTGCCGCCCACCCCCGCTGAGGATCGCGTCGGCGCGCCCCTCTTCCCGCGGGTGAGCGAGCCCGTCCGCGGCCCCACGCCCAGCCCGGCCCAGCCTGAGGACCCCTCCGCCTCCGGCATCCTGATGCCGAACCGCACCAGCCCGGCGAAGGTGCTGGAAAACGTCGAGAACACCCTGCCCGGCGTGCGCCCCCGCCCCGAGCGCCACACCGGCCTGCACCGGGCCCCCTCGGCCCAGGGCCGCGCCACCGGCCTCGATCCGCTCTACGACACCTTTGAGCGGCCGACCGGCAACATCGTCGTGCCGCGCAGCCTCTGGGCGCCGGCCACCACCAAGGACGAGCGCGAGCCTGTCCCCCACGAGCTGCGCGATTTGCGCGGCGTGCTGCCCAAGGCCACGCCGACCCCGGCCACCCGCCCGGCCGTGACGCCGCCGGTGGCGCGGCCGGCCCCGCCACCGCCCGCCGCTGCCCCCGCCGCTGCCGGCGCCCGGGAGACCTCCAGCGTGATTGGGGTGGCGATCCTCGCGGTCACGCTGGTGGCCCTGCTCTGGCGCCCTTGGGAAGGCGGTCCGCCGTCGCCCTCGGCTCCGACCTCGGCGCCCTCGTCGCTCACCAGCAGCGCGCCGCCGCCCACGGTTCCGGTGGAGCCGCTGGCGCCGGTCGCCGTGACGCCGCCGCCCACGCCCGAGCCGGTTGACGTGCAGCCTGCCGCCGCGACGATGGTGGCCCCCACGCCCAAGGCTTCGCCGCCCCCGACCCCGGTGGTAGCCCCGAAGGCCAAGGAGCCACCTCCCGCACCGGTGGTGGCCGCGAAAGTGAAGGAGCCGCCGCCCCCTGCGCCGGTGGTGGTCGCGAAGGCCAAGGAGCCGCCCCCTGCGCCGGCGGTGGCGGCGAAGACGAAGGAGCCGCCCCCTGCGCCGCTGGTGGCCGCGAAGACGAAGGAGCCGCCCCCCGCGCCGCTGGTGGCCCCCAAGGCCAAAGAGCCGCCGCCCACCAGCGTCTCCGCCGTCGCCCCGCCCGTGGAGGCCGCAAAGACGAGCCCCGTCGGCACCTTCAAAGTCGCGGGCGACGCCCAGAGCGTTCGCCTGATCGGCCACGGCAAGAGCCTCGCCTCGGGAGAGGTGCCGGTCGGCAGCTACGAGATCAAGGTCGTCTACGAGCCCGGCACCGAGCCCGTCACCGCTGGGCAGGTCACCGTGCTCGAAGGCCAGCAGGTGCTGGTGCGCTGCTCGGCCGCCTTCATGCGCTGCGACGTTCGCTGATCGCGCCGGCCGACCTGGACGTGGAAGAGGTGAGGGCAGGGCGTTAGGCCCGCGCCCCCGCCGGTTGACCGGCACACCCCGGAGCCCCCCATGTCTGTTGAGCGCACCCTCTCGATCATCAAGCCCGACGCCACCCGCAAGAACCTGATCGGCAAGATCGTCGCCCGCTTCGAGGCCGAAGGCCTGCGGATCGCCGGCCTGCGCAAGGTCCACCTCTCCAAGCGGGAGGCCGAAGGCTTCTACGCCGTGCACGCCGGC
>JBEIQK010000706.1:0-3497 GCA_040376505.1 Alphaproteobacteria bacterium
CCCGGGGGGGGCCGGGGGGGTGGCCGCCAGCCGGCGGGGCGTTCGGGGCGCTGGGCGCCGGCGGCGCCTCGGTTCCGGCGCAGGCGAGGAGCACCAACAAGAGGGCGAGGGGCCGCATCGGGGATCTCCAGTTGGGGCGGCTGTACTGCGGGCGCTGCGTCCGGGGTAGGTCAGGAAATCTTGACAAAGGGGGAAATTCCAGGGGGCGCGGGGGGGCCGCTGTATGATGCCGCCATGATTCTCCTGGCGCTGCTCACCCTGGCCTGTGGCCCCGCTCCTTGCCCTGCCGGCTCCCTCATGGAAGCCGACGGGCTCTGCCATCTCGACGAGGAGGAGGCCGCGGATGCCTCCTCGGAGGTCGACGCCGGCAGCCCGGTCTGGACCGGGAAGGAGGCGCTGGCCGAGGTCGAGGCCGCCCTCAGCCATGGCCTGCCCGACGCCATCCTGCTGCGCGACCACTACCTGGAGGGCATCTCCCACATCGATCCAGTCTGCCCGATGCGCGAGAGCGAGGCCGCCACCTTTGTAAACGGCCTGTGGTTCGACGACTGCTACTCCGATCAGGGCTTTCACTACGACGGGCTCGGCATCTTCGAGGAGCAGCGCACCGCCTCTACCTGGTACCTGAGCGGGGTGGCCAACTTCGAGATCACCAACCCGAAGGGTGCGGTCTTCGCGGGGGGCGGCGAGTTCGCCCTCGATCTGCAGGCCACCGCCACCGGCACGGCCTGGACGAGCAGGGTCGGCGGGGTCTACCACGAAGACGGCGCCGCCGACTGGCTCGGCGATGACGGTGAGGCCGGCCTCTACGTCGAGGGGGCCTGGAACGGCGAGGAAGCCTGGGTCAACCTCGACGGCGGCGTCGGCTTCGCCGAGGTCGACCTCGCCTTCCGCGACCTGCGCTACGACGAGGCGGTCTGCCCCGACTCCGCCCAGGGTGAGCTGCTGGTGCGCGATCCCGGCGGGCACTGGTTCAGCCTCGTGGTGGAGGACTGCAGCGGCTGCGGCACCCTGTCCTGGCATGACGAAGAGCTCGGCCCGGCCTGCTTCCCCGACGCGCTGGCGCCTGAGATCCGGCGCCTCGCGGAGCGTCAGGGCGCGCTTTGATCCTGGCCCTCCTCCTCGCCTGCGCCGAGCCGGCGCCGGCCCCCCAGCCCGCGCCCGAGGAGGTCGAGGAGGTCGTGACCCCGGTGGCGCCGCCCTTTGAGGGGGCCCCCCTCGATGCCTCCGCCTTGCTGCGCCGCGCCAGCCTCGATCTGCGCGGCGTGCTGCCCAGCCTCGACGAGGTGGCCGCCGTGGAGGCCGACCCAGCCGCGGTGGATTCCCTGATCGCAGGCTTCGTCGACGACCCCCGCTACGAGCGGCGCCTCGTCGACCTCTTCGCCGAGCACTACCTCACCCGGGTTGAGGTCTTCAACCTGTTCGCGACCGACTTCGACCTGCCCCCCGAGCAGGACTTCGCCTACCGGCGGTCGGTGGGCGAAGAGCCCTTGCGCCTGCTGGCCCGCATCGCGGTTGAAGATCGGCCCTGGACCGACGCGGTCACCACCGATCAAACCCTGGCCAACCCCCTGCTGCTCTCGATCTGGCCCCTTGAAGACGCCGGCGAGCCCGCCGACGCCGAGGGCTGGCGCCCGGCCCGCTACACCGACGGCCGGCCCGCCGGCGGCGCGGTGATGACCAACGGCCTGTGGTGGCGCTACTACACCACGCCCAACAACTACAACCGTTCACGCGCCGCCGCCCTGTCGCGGCTCTTTCTCTGCGAGGACTTTCTGACGCGGCCGATCTCCTTTGAGGCCGTCGCCATCCTCGACCGCGAGAGCCTGAACGAAGCCATCCAGACGATCCCGGCCTGCGTGGGCTGCCACAGCACCCTCGATCCGCTGGCGGCGAGCCTCTTTGGCTTCTGGTGGTTCGACATCTACACGCCCGTCGAGCTGAACAGCTACCACGCCGAGCGAGAACAGATGGGGCCCTACTACCTGGAGACCGAGATGGCCTGGTTCGGCGAGCCGATGGCCGATCCGGCCGACCTGGGGCCCCTGCTCGCCGCGGACCCCCGCTACACCCGCTGTGCGGTGGAGGTGGCGGCCAAGGCCCTGTGGCGGCGGCCGGTGGAGCTCGCCGACTTCGCAACGGTGAGCGCCCTGGCGGCCCGCTTTGAAGAGGGTGGCCTGCGCCACAAGGCGCTGGTGCGCGCGATCCTGGCAGGGGAGGACTACCGGGTGGGCGGCCTGCTCCCCGAGGCCGGCGCCGAGGCCGAGGCCCGACTGTCCACGCGGCGCATGCTCTCGCCCGAGCAGATGGAGAGCGCGGTGGCCGATCTCACCGGCTTCGTCTGGCAGTATGGCGGCTACGATCAGCTCACCAACGATGTCTACGGCTACCGGGTGCTCGCGGGCGGCATGGATGGCCAGTCGGTCACCCGCCCGGAGGCCGAGCCCACCCTCACCCAGGCCCTGGTGATGAAGCGCCTCTCCCAGGCGGCCGCCCAGCACGTCGTCCACGAGGACTTCTTTGGCACCGAGGGTCGGCGCCTGCTCGCCGGCGTGTCGATGGACGATCGGCCGGGCGACGCCGGCTTCGAGGCGGCCCTGCTCGCCCTGCACCGCCGACTGTTCAGCCGCAGCCCCACCGAAGACGAGCTCGAAGAGGCCCGGGCGCTCTGGCAAAAGGTCCACGACGGCGGCGGCGTCAACCAGGCCTGGGCCAGCCTGATCGCGGTCCTGCTGCGCGACCCCTCCTTCTGGACGATCTGAGCATGCGCCCCACCCGCCGCGAGCTGCTCGCCCTCTCCTCGGCCCTGCTCTGGGCGCCGGGCCTGCCGGTGCGGGCCGCCGAGGGCGACAGCAGCCGCAAATTCCTCTTTGTCTTCGCCGAGGGGGGGTGGGATCAGACCCGCCTCTTCGCCCCGCTCTTTGGCTCGTCCAGGGTGGACATGGAGGCCGAGGCGGTCGAACGCGTGGTGCGCGACCTGCCCTTCGTCGATCACCCCGATCGGCCCAGCGTTCGGGCCTTCCTCGACCGCTATGGCGACCGCACCAGCTTCATCAACGGCTTTGAGTGCCGCTCGGTGGCCCACGACGTCTGCCTGCGCCTCGCGATGACCGGCACCCCGATGCCCGCCGGCGACGACTGGCCAAGCCGGATCGGCGCCGCCACCGGGGCCAGCTTGCTGCTGCCGGTGATCCAGCTCTCGGGGCCCAGCTACACCCACCTGAACGGATCCGTGGTGGTGCGGGTGGGCGAGAAGGGGCAGCTCCCCGATCTGATCAGCGGCGAGGCCCTCTTGCGCTCCGATCAGCTCCTCACCGCCACCCCCGTCCACATCGAGCAGATGGAGGACGCCTTCGTCGCCGAGCGCGTGCTGCGCCGGGCCGCCGAGGCCGAGCGGGGGCGGGCGGCGGCGATGCTGGCCCGCGCGCGGGAGGTCTCCGAGCGGGTGGAGCGGGTGGCCGAGGCCGCCGAGGCCTTGGAGTTCGGCGCCACCGAGA
>JBEIQK010000396.1:0-5940 GCA_040376505.1 Alphaproteobacteria bacterium
CCTTGGGCTCGGCCTTGGCGGGGGGCGCCACCTCCGCCGGGGCGGGCGGCGTGGGCTCGGGCGGCGCGGCCGGCGTGGGCTCGGGGGCGGGGCTCGGCGGGGGCTCGGCGGGGGGCTCCACCGCGGCGGCGACCGGGGCCTCGTCGGGGCCGTCCTTCTGCCAAAGAAACATCGCACCCAGGCCCAAGGCGCCGAAGAGGGCGAGCAGCAGGGCGCCCCCGACGCCGACGGCCCAAAGCGGCGGGCCGCCCCGGCGGGTGGGCTCGGGCTCTGCCACGGCCTCCACCGGCTCGGCGGCGCGGGCGGTGGCGGCGCGGGCGGCGGTCTGCTGGGCGGCCAGCTCGACGGCCACGGCCTTGGCCGTCACCGACGAGGGGATGATCATCACCGCCGTGTCCTGATCGGAGAGCTGCGGCGGAAAGCTGCCCGTCTCATTGGGGCGGGCCAGGGCCCGGATCGACGGCCGCTCGATCGCCGGGCTGGAGCGGCGCGGGCGGGGCACGGCGGGGGCGGCGGGCGGCAGGGCCTCGGCCGGATCGACCACCTCGGCGGGAGGGGCCATCACGGCGATGCTCTCGGGCTCGGCCGGCGCGCGGTCGGGCGCGTCGAGGCCGGCCAGGGCCACGGGTGCTGTGGACCGCCGGGGGCGCAGGAAGACGCGGGAGTCGGTCTCGTCGCCGCCGGTCCAGGTGGCCATCAGGCGCTGGCAGTCGGAGATGCGCTTGTCGCGGTCGATCTCCATCGCGCCGCAGATCGCCTCTTCGACGGCCTCGGGCAGGTCGGGCACCAGGGTGCGCGGCCGGATGTAGATGCCCTGGGTGATGTTGTTCATCAGGGCCACGAGGTCGTCGCCGGGGAAGGCCATCCGGCCGGTGACCAGCTCGTACAGCACAGCGCCGAGGCTGAAGATGTCGGCGCGGCGGTCGACGTTCTTGGCGTCGCGCATCTGTTCGGGGGCCATGTAGCGGGGCGTGCCCATCATCACGCCGGCCCGGGTGGAGGAGAGGCCGTCGCCGCTGTCGGAGAGGAGCTTGACCAGCCCGAAGTCGGCCACCTTGGGCACAAAGGAGCCCCCCGCCTTGGCGAGGAGCACGTTGGCCGGCTTGAGATCGCGGTGGATCAGCCCCTGGTTGTGGGCCTCCGCCACGCCAGCGATGATGCCAAGGGCGATGCGCTCGGCCCGCTCGAAGGGCAGCCGCCCCTCGTCGCGCAGCAGGTTCTCGAGGGTGGGGCCCTCGACATACTCCATGATCAGGCCCGGCGCGCCGTCGACCTCGACGATGTCGGTGACCGAGAGGATGTTGGGGTGGCGCAGGCTGGCCTGCACCCGGCCCTCCTGGATCAGGCGCTGGCGGATGGCGTTGGAGGTGAGCGTGAGCACCTTGAGCGCGTGGCTGCTCTGCAGGGTGTTGTGACGCACCTTGTAGACAACGGCGATGCCCCCCTGCCCGAGGACCTCCTCCACCGTGTAGCGGTCAACGACTGTGCCGGCTTTCAGGCTCACCAGCTCCCCACGATCAGGCCGGCGCCGATCAGGCCGACGCCCGCCACCCCAAGGCCGGTGGCGGTGAGGGTGCGGCGGTTGGCCTGGGCCTGAAGATCTTCCAGGGCGGCGAGGTTGGAAGCGCCCTCGTCGAAGAAGGCGGACTGGGCCCGGTAGGCGAGGAGGTCCACCGCACCGGCGGCGATCAGGCTCGCCCCGCCGGCGCCGAGCAGGCTCAGGCGCAGGGTGCGCCCGCTGCCGTCGTCGGCCTTGTCGTCGGCCTTGTTGCCGCGCGGCGCCACTGCGACATCTTCGCGCTTGAGCGGGTAGTCGGGCAGCGGGCTGGTGGGCGGCAGGTAGGCGCTGAGCGAGGGGCCCTGCTTTTCGACCACCTGGAAGATGGTCGACCGGCCCGCCGGCCGCTGGGTGGTGGGGGTGCCGTCGAAGTAGAGCTGGCCCTTTTCGGGGGCCGGGGGCGGGTCGACCGGCGTGGCCCGGGCCTGGGCGCTGGCGTAGAGCGAGCGGATCGGGTGATCGGCCGGCAGGAGGGTCTCGGGAAAGCTGTAGGAGGGCTCGAGCACGCGGGCCGAGGCGAAGGCGGCGCTGGCTTCGTCTTGATCGCGGGCCAGGAACTCGCGGATGCCGACCATGCGGTGGTACTGCGAGACCACCAGCACGGGCAGCGGCTCGCTCACGCAGGTCAACATCGCGGCGGCGCTGACCATCTGCCGCTCAAAGGTCTCTTCTTCGAGTTGGGAGAAGGCGGCCTCGGCGGTGAGAAGGGTGCCCGACACCTCGGAGGAGGTGAAGCGCTTTTCGCAGTCCTCTGCGCGGGCCGACGCGCTCCAAACCAGCGCCCCCAATAAGGCCATCGCCATCCTGCCGCTGCGGTTTCGCACTGCCTGCTCCTGCCTCGCTGGGGACCGGGCCGCCCGCCTCTCCGCCTCGCGGGGCCGGAATCGAGCGCGCACGGATGCTCCGGTTGCGTGCGGCCAGTCTACCTCACGGATGCGGCGGGCGCCCGTCGCAGATCCCAATGGGCAGCGGGGTTTCGTCCCCGAACTGAGATAGACGGGCCGCCCAGGAGCACCCATGAGCGACACCTCGAAGACTGGCAACCTGTCTACCACCCTCGCCACCTACGTCTGGCTGCTGGCCGAGGCCGGCCACGCCCCCGCCGCCGGCCCCGTGCGTGACGCCTTGGACGCCCTGCGCGACGCCGAGCCCGAGGCCGCCGACACCGCTGGCATCGCGCTGGCCGCGGTTCTCGATGGGGCCCTCGCCGGCAGCGAAGAGGCCGAGGCCATCGGCGCGATGCTGGCCGGCCTCTACGGCGACGACGCCTTCGCCTCCCACGCCGAGGAGAGCCGCGAGGCTCGCCTGCGGGCGATCCGGGCCGCCGAGTTCAAGTCCAGCCTGCCCTGGCTGGCCCGGGTGGTCGATCGCTTCCCCAATGGCAGCGTCTCGATGCACTGGGTCCTCGTCGAGCGCGTCACCGACGAGGTCCTCTGCATGGACCCCTACCCCTGGGACGATCTCGACGAGGAGTATGTGCAGCCCACGCTCGACTTCCTCGTCAAGTGGGAGCTGGCGGGCGGCGGCTCCTTCCGCTGGGTGGGCTGAAGCCGCCGCCGCTGCGCGCCCTTAGAGGCCCATGCCCCAGATGTACACGCCGCCCGCATCGTAGGCGGTGCTGTCATCGTAGAAGGCGCCGGCCGCCACGTCTTCGATGCCATCGCCCGTCAGGTCGGCCATCTTCGAGGGCAGCTGGAAGCCCAGGTAGCTGTCGCCGGAGGCGTAGGGGCCGTCGATCTCGTGGCCGGTGGAGGCCGCGTAGGTGCCGTTGGTGATGGGGCCATCGAAGACCCACACCGCGCCGGCCGAGGAGCCCGCGCTGTCGTTGCCATAGGCACCGACCACGAAGCTGTCGTAGCCGTCGGCGTCGACGTCGCCGAGCATCGAGATCGAGTAGCCGAAGTAGTCGCTGCTCGCCTCGCCGGTGAAGGTGGCCGACGTGGTGAGGGTGCCCGCCACCCGGGTGCCCGAGCCCATCACCACATAGACCGCCCCCGTGCTGGACGACACACCCGTGGCGCCCACGCCGAAGTCGTCGTAGCCGTCGCCGTTGACGTCGCCCACCGTGCCAACCGAGCGGCCGACGTACTCCGAGGAGGCCGTGCCGCTCAGCTTGCCATCATAGGTGCTGGAGGCCACCGTGCCGCTCATCGCGACCGCGTCGCCGTAGAAGAGGTAGGCGGCGCCCTGGTAGCTGCTGCCCTCGGCGTAGGCGCCGATCACCATGTCGGCGAGGCCGTCGCCGTCGACATCGCCGGCGGGGCCGGTGCGGGTGCCGAAGTAGCCATAGGAGGTACCGCCGACCAACAGCGCCGAGGCCGCCGTGAGGCTGGTGGAGATGCCCGACAGCCGCGTGGACGAGCCGTAGACGATGGCCACCGCGCCGACGCTGTAGGTGGTGCCTGCGTCGTAGCCATAGGCGCTCAGACCGAAGTCGTCGTAGCCGTCGCCGTTGGTGTCGCCGAAGTTGGTGACGTGGTCGCCCAGGTAGTCCGAGGAGGTGCCGCTGTAGATGGCGTAGGAGCCGCTGGTGGCCACGGTGGCGGTGCCCGAGGGCAGGGTGCCGCCGTAGTAGAACAGCACGCCGCCCTTGGACGACGAGAAGCCGTCGCCACCCACGATCAGGTCGTCGAAGCCGTCGTTGTCGAGGTCGCCGGCCGCCATGCTGCGGCCGAAGTAGGCGTAGGAGGCGCCGCTGATGCCGGTGACGGTGGTGTCGGCGTAGGCGGAGACGAGGCCCTTCTCGCTGGTGACCGGGCCGTTGGCGACGTAGAAGCCGCCAAAGCTGGTGGAGCCCGTGTCGAGGCCGTAGGCGCCCATGGCGAGGTCGGCGTCGCCGTCGCCGTCGAAGTCGCCCATGGCGATCGAGCGGCCGAGGAAGTCGCTGCTGGTCACGCCCCGGTAGTAGGCGTCGGCCGACGAGGCGGTGGTGCCGAAGCAGGTGATGGAGGGCCCGCCGTCGCAGTCATTGTCGATGCCGTCGTCGCAGATCTCGGCGACGCCGGGGCTGCGCAGGGGCTCGGCGTCGTCACAGTCATCGCTCATCGCGGCGTAGCCGGTGGGCAGCGAGCAGGCGAGGAGGGTCGTGGTGGAGACGCCGTAGCCGTCGGAGTCACCGTCGAGGTAGTAGGTGGTGCCCACGTCGGGGTTCTGGTCGGTGGTGCCGTCGCAGTCGTTGTCGAGGGTGTCGCACAGCTCCAGGGCGCCCGGGTAGACCCCGGTGAGCAGGTCGTCGCAGTCGCCGCCGGTGGTGACGTAGCCGGCGGGCAGGGTGCACTCCACCACGCTGTAGTCGTCGTTGCCGAAGGTGTCGCCGTCGTAGTCGAGGTAGCCGGTGACCGCGTCGCTGGCGTCGTTGTCGACGAGCATGTCGCAGTTGTTGTCGGCGCCGTCGCAGACCTCGGCCGCGCCGGGGTTGACGTCGGTGTTGGTGTCGTCGCAGTCGTCGTAATTGTCGACCGCGCCCACCGCGCCGTCACAGGAGAGCACGGGGCTGCCGGGGTCGCCGAAGCCGTCGCCGTCGCCGTCTTCCCAGAAGGTGCTGCCCTCGGCGGTGTCGTCGACGAGGCCGTCGCAGTTGTTGTCGAAGCCGTCGCAGACCTCGGCGGCGCCGGGGTTGAGGTCGGGGTTGGTGTCGTCGCAGTCCTCGGCGTTGGCGCTGAAGCCCTCGGGCGCCTCGCAGGCCAGCTCGTAGTCGTCGACGGAGCCGTAGGTGTCGTTGTCACTGTCGATGAAGAAGAGGGTGGCGTCGCTGGCGTTGTTGTCGATGACATCGTCGCAGTTGTTGTCGACGCCGTCGCAGATCTCGGCCAGGCCGGGGGCGCGGGTGTTGTCGTTGTCGTCGCAGTCCAGCTCGGCCACCACGCCGTCGCCGTCGGCGTCGACCGGGTCGGTGCCGTCCGTGCCGTCGGTGCCGTCGGTGCCGTCGGTGCCGTCCGTGCCATCGGTGGCGTCGGTCCCGTCGGTCCCGTCGGTGGCGTCGGTTCCGTCGGTGGCGTCGGTTCCGTCGGTGTTGTTGCTGGTGTCGTCACCGCTCTTGTCGGCGCAGGCCGCGAGCGTGAGCAGGATGCTGGTGAGTCCGAAGGTGCGAAGCATGGGTCGTCTCTCCTGATGGAACGCGCACTCTATACCAGGATTGACCGTACACAAGCACCCGCCTGCGCTGGTCATGCCCCCAAGCCGCGGATACGGGGCGACCTCCTGTGTGGAGAGAGTGCGGGGTCAGCCCCCCCTTACACCCGCGCGTCGACCTGGGAGCGCCTGGGCCAGGAGCGCTTTGACCTCGGGATCATCGGCGGGGGCGGCATCGGCGCGGGCACGGCCCGCGACGCGGCCCTGCGCGGCCTGCGGGTGGCGGTGATCGACGCCGATGACACCGGCTC
>JBEIQK010000633.1:0-3976 GCA_040376505.1 Alphaproteobacteria bacterium
AGAAAGAGCGGCGCGCCGGTGTTGGCGGCCAGGGCGGCCTCGATGGGCCCCCGCGGCAGGGTGGTGAGGGAGCGGCCCAGCGAGGCCAGCGTCCAGACCTCCTCCTCCCCGACGACGAGGCCGATCAGGCCCTCCTGCCCCACGCCCACCAGGGTCATCGGCGCCGCGGCGAAGCCGGTTGGTCCGGCCCCGCGGGTCCAGGGGTCGAGGGCCACCACGGTGCGGCTCCCCTCCATCGCCGCGAAGAGGCGCTCCCCATCGGGGCTCCAGGCCACGGTCGACAGGGAACTGCGCAGAACGCGGGGGGCCTCGTCGGCCTCGGTCTGCCCGTAGCCGACCGCGTAGATCGCCTCCCCCGGCCCGGAAGGCTGGCCGCGCCCATCCACCGAGAAGACCACCACGCCCGGGTTGTTGGGGGTGAGCCCCAGGCCAATCTCGGCGTACTTCTCGGCCGGATCGCGGGCCATCGCCTCTTCGTCGCTGTGGTTCGAGGGCCGCATCACGTCCTGCCAGAGCGCCGGCACCGCCAGGCTGCTCCCATCCGGCGAAACGGCGGCAGGGCCCGTCACGCGCTTGGGAAAGTCAAAGACCTCCGGCAGCGGCACCGGGACGGCGATCGGCGCGTCCAGGGCCAGATCGAGGGCCGAGAGCCCGCCCACCACGGCGCTGACGTAGAGCGTCTCACCCGAGGGGTGCAGGGCGAGCCCCTCGGGGTTGCCGCCCACCTCGAAGATGCGCAGCAGGCCAAGGTCGCCGTCGAGCTCCCAAACCTGTTGGGCCGTTGAGTGCGCGACGTAGACCCGCTCGCCGTCGGCGCGGACCGCCAGCCCCACCGGCTCGGCCCCCACCGGCGCCCGATCCACCTCGACGAGGCGCTCCCCATCAAAGCGCAGGCGGGCCAGGGCCCGGCCGGCCCGCAGGCTCACCAGCAGCTCGCCCTGGTGAATCGCCACCTGGCTCGGGGCGGCGCCGATCTGCAGCGACACTGGCGGCTCCAGGTCGCGCTGCACCACGACGAGGCCATCCTCGGCGAAGGCAGCCGCCCGCAGCCCGCCCAGGGCGTCCACCACAAGGAGGCCCGCCCCCTCCCCACTCCAAATCAGGGGAGGGAGCGCCTCCGCTTCCGGGGAGGTCTGGGGAGCCTGACACCCAAACGCAAGGAGGCTCACGACAAGCCGCAGCGAGACGCGAAGAGACATGGGAGACACCGCCACGCCCACCGTAGCGAGCAGGCCCCCTCCCCACTCCTGCCTCTCGACCTGTAAAGGCCCATTCCGTATCCACAGCCTCTCCCCGGCTGTGTCAAAGCTCGCCGATTGACGTCAAACGGAGTGGCGGTCGCCCTCCCCTTGTGATTTTCGCCGCCGGGCGCGCAGTCGACTGACCCCCTGCTGGAGCCCCACCAGGGCCACGGAGACGGCGGTTGCAGGCACGACATGGGTCTTCAGCCAGGCCAGGAGGGGGGCGGTGAAGCCCATCAGCGCCTCGCCGACGAGCAGGTAGACCGCCACCAGCCAGAGCTGGCCCAGGATCGCCGCCCACAGGAAGGTGCGGAAGGGAAAGCGGGCCGCCCCGGCCAGGGCAGCGAGGCTGTAGGTGGGCACCGCGAGGAGCAAGGCCGCACCCCCCTTGTCGAGGGCACGGGTGACCCACCGCACGACGCCCGCGAGGCGCGGCCAGCGGCCCTCCACCCAGCCGATCGCCGCCGGGCCGTAGGCCGCCGCCAGGGCATAGGTGCTGACCATGCTGAGGATGCGCCGCAGCGTGCCCACCGCGAGCAGCAGCCCAAAGTCGACCTGCCCCCCGGCCAGCACGAGGTGCCGCACATCCGCCGAGAGCCCCACCAACAGCAGGGGCTGCTCGACCAGCAGGTAGGGCGAGAAGGCCGTTCCGATCGCGTTCGCAGCGGAGGCCACCACCGCAAACACCACGGCCGCTCGGGCGAGGCGGGGCGGCAGGCTCTCGGGCGCAGGGGTGGGTACGGTCGACACGGGCTCCTCCAGGGCAGGCGCGGTTAACCGGTGCGGCCTGCCCAACCTGGGAGCCCCCATGTCTGAAACCAACGTGGTCCGCCACTTCACCGAGCGCGCCGCCCGCTACAACATCTCCAGCCGCTGGGTCGATGATCCCGCCCTGGGCGCCGCCACCGTCGCGGCCCTCGATGTGGCGCCCCACCACCAGCTCCTCGACGTGGCCTGCGGCACCGGGCTTGTCTCCAAGCACTTCGCCGGGAAGGTGGCCCAGATCACCGGCGTCGACATCACCGCCGCCATGTTCGAGCAGGCGCGCCCCTACGTCGATGTTCGGGTGGTCGGCCCCGGCGAGGCTTTGCCCTTCCCCGACGCCAGCTTCGATCGGGTGGTCTGCCGCCAGGGCATCCAGTTCATGGACGACGCCAAGGCCGTCTCCGAAATGCTGCGCGTGCTGCGCCCCGGCGGGAAGATCGCGCTGGTGCACCTCTGCGCCTATGGCGAGGAAGACAAGGCCGAGTACTTCGAGATCCTCCGCCTGCGCAACGACGCCCGCCGCAACTTCTACCTGCGCGACGACCTCCGCCGGCTGCTCTCCCAGGCCGGCGCCACCGCGGTGCAGGTCCACGACTACATCTCCGCCGAAGACGTCGACGTCTGGACCCACACCGGCGCCATCACCGAGGCCGACCGCGAGGCCATCCGCGCGATCTACCGCGCCGCCAGCCCCGCCTTCGCCGCCCTGCACGCCGTCAGCGTGGGCGATCGCATCCTCGATCACATGCTGTTCGGCATCGCCGTTGGAACGCGCCCCTGAGGGCGGCGGCCGCTCACCCTCCGCGCTGGCCTGTGGCAGGCCTGGGGTCAGGGCCCCGTTCAAGAGATCGTGCTGGACTGGACCTTCGAAGAGTAAGGCCGACCGCCATCAACACCGGCACAAAAAACATCGCGGCCCTGTAACGGCGCTCCGGGGGAGCCCTTGGGGAAGAGTGGACCCGATGCGGTCCACCCCCCAACACTCCGCAGGAGCCTGACCATGACCGCCATGTTCTACGATTCGATGCGCGCCCTCGGCCCCCTCACCCAGGACGAGGTCCCCGAGGCCGTCGCCGCCCAGATCGTCGCCACCGGCACCTTCGCCGGCGACCGCACCCAGGCGCGCGCCGCCATCTCGCTCTACAGCCAGCTCGCCCGCCAGCTCAACCGCGAGGACTTCCAGACCGCCCTCATCAAGGGTGAGCTGCCCGGCGGCGTCGCCCTGGACCACGAGTCGATGTCGATGGCTGGCGCCACCAAGAGCTGCTGCGGCCACACCTGCGAGGGCACCTGCACGCCCTCCGGCAAGTAGACAGAGCCCCACGCCCCCTGTCGCTCGTACCGGCGACAGGGGGCTTTGTTCATCCGCTCGGGAGGCCCCATGCCCCAGGTCCGCGTTTTGTTGCCCGAACTTGCCTTTGTCATCGACGACCTGGCGCCTCCCGAAGCGACCCTGCGCGCCCACACCCTCTGCGCCAGCCTGCCCTTCACCCGGGTGCGCTACGGCTACCGCGCCGCCGCCGCCGAGCCCCTCTCCTTTGGTCATCAGTGGGTGCACGCCATCACCGAAGACGAACGGCCTTTCTTTCCGATGGCCGCCATCGAGGCCACCGTTCAACGGCTGATGGGCCCCGCTCGCTTTGGCCGCGCCCACGTCAACTGTATTCTCCCGGCCGACCCGCGCTACCCCCACCTCGACAGCACCACCGACGATGTCCTCGTCGCCGTCTGGTTTGTCAACGCCACCTGGCCCGAGGCCTGGGCCGGCGAGCTGATCTTCTGGGAGGGGGGCGAGGCCCGCCACGCCGTGGCCCCGCGGCCCGGCCGCCTCGTGGTCTTTCGCGGCGACCTCGTTCACCGCGGCGGCGTGCCCAACGCCAACTGCCCCGAGCCCCGCTACGCCCTCGCCGTCAAGTTCAAGCGGGAGGCGGCCCCATGAAGCCGCGCCTCGCCCTCACCTACCGCGAGGC